>NZ_JBEXDZ010000034.1:0-65794 GCF_040606085.1 Streptomyces sp. NPDC005485
GGCCGGGGGGCGCCCCCTCGACGGGGATTGGCTTCCCCACCGATGAGCAGCGTCAGTGTTGTGATCCCCTGCTACAAGTACGGCCATTTCCTCGCCGACTGCGTGAGCAGCGTCCTGGACGAGCAGGACGGCGTTGACGTCCGGGTACTCATCATCGACGACGCCTCGCCCGACGACTCGGCGGAGGTCGCGCTCAAACTGGCCGCCTCCGACCCGCGGATCGAGGTCCACGTCCACGAGACCAACAAGGGCCACATCGCCACGTACAACGAAGGCCTCCTGGAATGGGCCGACGGCGACTACGTGGCCCTCCTGTCCGCCGACGACCGGCTGGTCCCGGGCGCGCTGGTGCGGGCCGCCCGGCTTCTGGACGCCCACCCCGAGGCGGGGTTCGCCTACGGGCGCCCCCTGCGCTTCCAGCACGGCGGACCGCTGCCGAAGGCCCGTACGCAGAGCACCGGCTCGGTCGTGCACCCCGGCCAGTGGTGGCTGGAGCGCCGCTTCCGCGAGGGCACCGGCTGCATCACCTCACCCGAAGTCGTCGTGCGCACAAGCCTCCAGCGCAAGGTCGGCGGCTACGACCCCGCCCTTCCCCACGCCGGCGACATCGAGATGTGGATGCGGCTCGCAGCGCACGCCGACGTCGGCTACGTACGCGGCGCCGACCAGGCCTTCTACCGCGTCCACGGCAACAACATGTCCACCGTCGACTTCGGCGGCCAACTCGACGACCTGCGCCAGCGCCTCGTCGCCTTCGACTCGGTCCTCGACAAGTGCGCCGACCGGCTGCCCCACGCCGACCGGCTGGCCGACCAGGTCCACACCCGACTCGCCCGCTATGCCCTGCGCCGGGCCTACCGCGCCTACGACCGGGGCCGTACCGGCGTCGTACCGGTCGACGAATGCGTGGCGTTCGCGGAACAGTGCCTGCCCGGATACGCCGCGCTGCCCGAGTACCGCGCACTGCGGCTGCGCCGACGGATCGGGCCGAAGGCCATGCCGTACCTGCAGCCCCTGGTGTGGTCGGCCGTCGCCGAGCGCGGGCGGGAGTGGCTGTGGTGGGAGTCGTGGAAGCGCCGCGGTGTCTGATGCGTGATCGGTTCAGCTCAGTTGGCCACCGGAACCCCTGCCGTGCGGCGGACCGGTTCCGGGGAGCCGTCCTTCCGCTTCCTGCGCCGCAGCGCGTACCGGTCGCACCACAGGGCGCCCAGAATCCCGAAGATCCCGCCCAGCAGCGCCGTACCGGCCAGGGCGCGGCTTCTGGTGCCCTGCACCGGGGCGGCACTCGGCGCGACCAGGACAGAGGCGCTGATCCGCGACCCGGGGGCGATCTGCTGCGAGTCCTGCAGGTCCGTCACATGCTTGGTGTAGACCTCGATGATCCGGCTGACCGCCCTGTCGGCCTCGACGGCGCCGGCCCGCTGCGCCTGCACCTGCACCGAGGGGATCAGATAGCGCGGCGTCGCGCTGGTGCCGCTGTTGCGCGGGATCAGCTGGAACGACCCCTGCACACCGGCGGAGTCCAGCTCCTTGCGCCCGGCGGGCGACTCGAGCTGCTGGATGACCCCGTACGAGAGCGTGGCGAGCGGCGGTTGGAGGTTCGTCAGCTGATTCGGCTGGTTTCCGGTCACGGGCGGCTTGAGGACGACCACCGCCGAACTCAGGTACTGCGGCGCGGAGTGCAGCACCTTGTACGCTCCGGCGGCCGTCAGCGCGAGCGCGAGCAGCAGTACGTACCAGCGGCGGAGCAGCGCTTCGGCGACGTCACGAGGCGACACAGGGATTCCTTCCGTCGCCCCCGATCCTCGCAGGCGCCGCAGCGAGCCGCCACCGAAAGGGAGTTCTCATGAGCCTTGCCGACCTCCTGGCGATCATGCGCAGGCGTTGGTACTTCATGGTGCCCCTCACCCTGCTCAGTCTGCTCGCGGGCGGGTATCTGTACCGGACCATCCCGGTGTCCTACGAATCGCAGAGCTCCGTCACACTCCTCGACTCCACGGCGATCGCCGAACTGGCCCCGACCTTCGGCAACCCCCTGTCGAACGCGGGCGGTTCGCTGGTCGTCACGGCCGACGTGCTGATCAGGACGCTCCAGTCGAGCGACTCGGCCAAGGAACTGCACTCCCGCGGCGTCACGGACCAGTACACGGTCGGCTTCGCGCCGCAGGCCGACAGCCCGCTGCTCACCCTGAGCGTCACCGGAACCGACCGGGCGAAGGTGCTCCGCGAGACCGCCGCCCTCACCAACTTCACCGGGGAGCAGCTGAAGGCCCTGCAGGCGGCCTCCAAGGTGCCGAAGGTGTACGCCGTGCAGACCGCGCCGGTCGTCCTGCCGCAGACACCCGTCCCGCAGTCGAAGGGCCGCTACCAGGGCATCGCGTCGGTCGTCATCATCGGTGTCGTCAGCGCGTTCCTGCTGTCCATCCTGGCCGAGGGCGTCGCGGTGGTACGCCGGCGCGGACGCGCCCTGGCCGAGTACGTTCCCCGGCGTCATCGTGCCAGGCCTCCCGAGCGGCCCAAGGGCCTGCTGGTGCGGAGACTGGACGCCACGACGATCCTCACCGGCTATCTGGTGCTGGCGTTCTTCGTCCCGTCGAACCTGACCCTGCCCGCGCTGGGCGGCGTCGGCACCCCGGCCAACGTCTTCGCCCTGCTGGGACTTCTCTGGTACCTCGCGACCTGGCTCGGCGGCCGCATCCTCCCGGCGAAGGGCACCAGGCTGCCCCGCGTGGCGATGTGCCTGCTCGCCGCCGCGGTACTGCTGTCGTACCTCGCCGCCGCGATCCGCAGCAGCTCGCACGAGGAGGTACTCGGAGCCGACCGGGGGATCATCGGGCTCGGGGTGTGGGTGGCGCTGGTCGTGCTGGCCTCGGCCGGCATCCAGGACCGCAGCCGGCTGGAGACCCTGATGCGCCGGCTCGTCGTCCTCGGCACGGTGGTCGCCCTGATCGGCTACTACGACTTCTTCGCCGCGACCAACATCGCCGATTCCATCCACATCCCCGGCCTGCACTCCAACTCCGCCGGGATGAGCGCCATGGACCGCGGCTCGTTCACCCGCCCCCGCTCCACCACGGCCCATCCGCTGGAGTTCGGGGGGATGCTCGCCATCCTCGTTCCCTTCGCCGTCCACCAGGCGTTCGACCCGGTGCGCCGGCACGCCGGCGCGCTGAGGCGCTGGGCCCCGGTGGCGATCATGGCGGGTGCCCTTCCGCTCACGGTGTCCCGGACGTCCATCATCGGCGCCTTCATCGCGATCCTGGTGATGGTGCCCCGCTGGAAGCCGCAGCGCCGCTGGGCCGCGATCGGCATCATCCTGGGTTCGGTGGCCGGCTTCAAGGTGATCATCCCCGGGCTGATCGGGACCATCACCAACCTGTTCGCCAGCTTCCTGTCCAACTCCGACAGCAGTACCCAGGCGCGCACCGTGAAGTACAGCGCGATCGTCCCCTACCTCAGCGAACGCCCCTGGTTCGGGCGGGGATTCGGCACCTTCACCCCCGACCTGTACTTCTTCACGGACAACCAGTACATGCTGACCCTGGCCGAGACGGGCGCCCTGGGACTGGTCGCCCTGCTCGTCCTGTTCATCACCGGGATGCACCAGGGCGGTGCCATCCGCCGGCTCGCCCGCACCGAATCGGACCGCGAGCTCGGGCAGGCCTTCCTCGCCTCGGCACTGGTCGCCCTGGTCATCAGCGCCACCTTCGACGCGCTCAGCTTCCCCATGTACGCCGGGATGTTCTTCCTCACCCTGGGCGCCGGTGGCAGCTACCTCGGCTTCACCCGTCGTGAGGCGGCCGCCGCCGCGAACCCAGCCCCCCGCAAGGCTTCCGACCCCGAAAGGGCGTCCGAAGCCGAGCTCCCCCAACTCGTGGAGTCCCGATGAGTCCCGTCGCCGTCATCGTCGTCACCTGGAACAGCGCCTCGGTGCTGCCCGGGTTCCTCGCCGCGCTGCCCGACGGCATGGCCGGCCTCGACTGGCGGCTCGTCGTCGCCGACAACGACTCCGCCGACGACACCGTCGACGTTCTCCGGGAGCTGGCCCCCGACGCCACCGTCGTACAGACCGGCCGCAACGCCGGGTACGCGGCCGGGGTCAACGCGGCGCTGGGTGCGGCCGGTGAATACGGGGCCGTACTCATCTGCAACCCCGACATCCGGATGCGGCAGGGCTGCGCCAAACGTCTCGTGGACGGACTCGGGGACGGAGTCGGCATCGCCGTACCCCTTTTGTACGAAGAGGGCAGGGACACCCCGCATCACTCGCTGCGCCGTGAGTCGAGTGTGCTCCGGGCCCTCGGCGAAGCCGTGATCGGCAACACCAGGGCCGGGCGTTTCCCGCCTCTGAGCGAGCTCGTCACCGACCCCGCCGCGTATCAGCGGCCCACGCGTGCGGACTGGGCGACCGGTGCGCTGATGGCCATCTCGGCCGACTGCCTGGCGGCCTGCGGTCCGTGGGACGAGTCCTTCTTTCTCTACTCGGAGGAGACCGAGTACTGCCTGCGGGCACGGGACCGCGGATACGCCACCCGACTGGAGCCGTCGGCCGAGGCCGTTCACCTGGGAGGTGACTCCCAGGTGTCGCCCCGCCTGTGGACGCTCCTCACCCTCAACCGCGTCCGCCTCTACCGGCGCCGGCACGGCCCGCTCGCCACGGCCGCCTTCCGCACCGCCGTGCTGCTCCGGGAGACATCACGCGCCGCGCTCGGCCGACCGGCCAGCCGAGCGGCCGCCGCCGCCCTCGCCCGGCCGGGCGCCCTGCGCGCCACGCCGGGACCGTGATCGCGCACGTGATTCGGCACACCGCGGCGCTTCACGCGGAGCGCCGGACCGTCTCTTCTACTTACGGGGCTCAGGGGGGTTCATGAGTGCAGTGAAGGTCACCGACAGATCGGACAGGCCCGCTGGAACGCTGACCGACGGATCGAGGCTCCCCTCGCTGACGGGGCTCCGGTTCGTCGCTGCCTTCCTCGTCTTCTGCTTCCACATCTCGATATCGGGGCTGCTGGCCACGTCGTCGACGCAGCACGCGTTCGCCCGCACGGCGGGTGCCGGAGCGGTGGGCGTCTCGTTCTTCTTCGTCCTCAGCGGCTTCGTCCTGACATGGTCGGCACTGCCGGGAGACACCGCTCGCGCCTTCTGGCGGCGTCGAGCGGCGAAGATCTACCCGAACTACGTCGTGGCCTTCGTCATCTCCGTCGTCGGGCTCTATGCGACCGGCCACGCGGTGGGGTTCCTCGTCGGAGCGGCGAACCTGGGGCTCGTCCAGGCGTGGTGGCCGGACCCGGGCGTCTACTTCGGCGCGAACTCGGTCAGTTGGTCGCTCGCGTGCGAGGCGTTCTTCTACGCCCTCTTCCCGGCGCTGCTGCCGGTGCTCGGCCGCATCCGCCCGCAGCGGCTGTGGGCGAGCGCCGCGGTGTGCGTGGCGGCCGTGTTCGCGGTGCCCGTGGCGGCGACGTTCCTGCCCGCCGAGCGGCACTACTGGTTCGTCTACATCTTCCCGCCGGTCCGCCTGCTGGAGTTCGTGCTGGGGATCCTGATGGCGCTCGTCGTGAAGAGCGGGCGTTGGCCGCGGATTCCCGTGTGGTCCATCGCCGTACTCCTCGTCGTCGCGTATGCCGTGACGCCGTACTTCCCGCCGGACGCGGAGACGTCGGCCGTCACCGTGATCCCCTTCGCGCTGCTCATCCCTGCCGTGGCCGTCGCCGACGTCGAGGGGAAGCGGAGTGTGTGGCGGAGCCGGTCCGCGGTGTGGCTGGGAGAGATCTCCTTCGCCTTCTACCTGATCCATCAGTCCGTGATCGTGGATGTGATGCGGGGGCTCGACGCTCAGGGTTCGGGGCCGGCGAAGGCATGGACGCTCATCTTCGGAACGCTCGCCCTCTCCATGGTGCTCGCGGGGCTCATGCACCGGTTCGTCGAGATGCCCATGATGCGGCGCCTCGGACGCAGGAGAACGCGCCACCCCGCCTGAGGCGGGGGTGGCCCGTCGGCCGCCGGCGGAAGCGGGTTGCCAGGGGGTGTTTTGAAAGTTCCGCACAGCACCCGCGGCGCCCGGCACGCACCCTCGCCGCACCGGCCGAAGTCCCAAGTACGTCCAGTACGAGGGTCTTCGTCCGGCACGCCGAGGGCACGCACCGAACACCGCGGGCACCGCACAGGACTTTCAAGACACCCCCTGGCCCGCACTCCTCGGCCGGCACACCATCGCGATGAAGTCGTGCCCCACCTCCGGCAACGCCGCGTCCTCCGCCGCGAAACAGCGGTCCAGCAGTGCCAGCGTCTCCGGCTCCTGGTCACGGAAGTTGTGCGCGATCCCGGAGAACGCGATGTGCAGCACCGTGCCGCCGTACGGCCGTTCCTCGACGACGTCGAAATGGCGCCGCAGGCCCGGCAGCAGTGCCGCCGCGTCGACCGCCTCCGAGGGGTCGTCCAGCACCATCGACAGTCTGCTGGGCCGCACCACACGGCGCTTGATCCGGCCGTCGGCCAGCCGCCGCCGCTCCTCGGGGAACTGGGCCAACAGAGCGTTCGCCGCCTCCAGTTGACCGTCGGTCCACTGAAACCGGGTGGGTCCGACGAACTCGTCGATCACGAACATCCCGCCGGGCTCGATCAGTTGGGACAGACGTGGCAGGGTCTCGTCGAGGTTGTCGAAGTGGTGCAGCGACTGCAGGCCCAGCAGGACGTCGAAGCGTTCCCCGTCCGCGGCCATCCGGTTGACGTCGGTGACCCGGAAGCGCAGCACGTCGTCGAGACCGTTCTCGGCGGCGGCGCGGGTGGCGAAGTCGATGCGCTGCTGCGCCACGTCCACGCCCTCCAGGAGACCGAACGCGCCGGTCTTCGCCCAGAGCAGCTCGTTTCCGCCGGTGCCGCACCCCAGCGACAGGCCGCGCAGATCGGTGCGGGGCGCGAAGTGCTTCGCGGCGACGTACTCGGGAAAAGAGGTGCCCTCGTCGCCGGTCATCAGCAGGTTCCACCGCTTGACGACCGCCGGGATCGCCCACCACTCGGTCAGCGACGGGTCGACCCGGGACCAGTGCTGGACCACCCGTGCGCCACCGCGTACGCGCAACTTGGCGAGCACCGGGTCGAGTTCCAGCTTCCGCACCTTGCGCAGCAGCCGGTCCGCGTCATGTCTGTTGATGAGGTTGTTCAGCATGCGGCCTCCGTTCTTACGGCTATGAGGGACTTCGGCGCACCGAGCACCCGCTCGCTGAGGAGCACCGATGCGGGGAACAGGTAGCGCATTTCGGTGCGGGTCAGCAGCTCGATGTTGATCACGGCGTTCATCGCCGACTCCGGGCTGTCGGGGCGGCTGTGGACGAGCGGCCAGTGCCGTACGAGACGGGCCCTGGCGGCCAGGGGCAGGAACTGGAAGCCGGGCGCCACGAAGTGCGGCTCGACGGGGAAGTAGCGGTACGGCGTCTGGATCCAGTGCAGGGGAGCCAGTTGCTCGACCGCGGAGACGAACTTCTGCCGCTGGCTGTGGCCCCCCACGTGCTCGATGGTCGAGTTGGAGAACACCAGGTCGTAGCCGCCCTTGCCGCTCAGTTCGGCGGCGACAGCCGGGTCGGTGACGTCGGCGTTCTCCGCGGTGATCCAGGAGGGCAGCTCGGCGGGGTGTTGCTCCAGGTTGATCAGGTGGACGTGCTTGGCGCGCACCGGAGCACGCAGCCACATCTCGGCCGTCCCGCCGAGGTCCACGACGCTCATGTTCTCGATGCCGGGGAAGCAGCGCCGGAACCGTTCCCAGCGGGCGATGCGCAGCCGTTCGCCCAGTGAGCCGGGTGCGTCGACGAATCTGTTTCTGAGGGCTCGGGAGCGGGCCATGGGATCAACCACCTGTGGTCGGAGCGGAAGGAGAGCACGTCAACTGGGCCGGTGCCATTGCGTGTAGAAGCTGGCGGGGTTCATCAGGTACCGAACGGTGGGGTGGGGCACATGGAGCACCCGGTGCCCGCGCCCGTAGCGGCGGATCAGCTCCCAGTCCTCCCGGGGCAGCACCTCCGGTGTCCGGCGCAGACGGCTGAAGTGGAGGGAGCGGGTGCGGCGGGCGACGAAGGCGTTGGTGTCGAGGAAGGCCTCGCGGGCGGCCCGGCGCCGGTCGTAGGGCACCGAAAGGACGTCCTTCTCGCTTCCGTCCGGCAGGACCCGGCGCAGCGCGGTGTACACGCCGTCGGGTCCGCCGGGGGACTGCAGGACCGCAAGCGCCCGTTCCAGGTGGTCGGGTTCCCACAGGTTGTCGTCGTCCAGGAACGCCACGTACCGCGAGCGAGTGAGGCGGATGCCCACGTTGCGCACGACGCCCGCCACGCCGGTGTTGCCCGCCAGTGAGACGGCGAACAGCCTCGGATCGTCGGGGAGTTCGGGCAGTCCGGCGCCGTCGTCGACCACGATGACCACCTGGTCGCGAACGGTCTGGTCCAGGGCCGAGCGCACCGCGGCGCGCAGTGCCTCCGGGCGTCGGTGGGTGGCGATCACCGTGGCGACCAGGGCCGAGGGCGGCGACGGCAGACCCGAGGCCAGCCGCCGGGTCTCGGCGTCCTCGACGCGGCGCAGTCGCACGGCGGAGGGGGCCAGCAGGATCTTGTTCCTGGTCTCGAAGAGCACCAGCCAGCCGAACGCCGCCTTCAGCAGCGTCCAGGGCGCCCGCGTGACACGGCGCACCAGGATGCCGCTCACGAGGACGGCTCCGGGGTGACCGGACGGCCGTCGGACATCCGGTTGTTGCTCCACACGTTCCCGGCGCCGCCCTCGTTCCAGTGGGCGACCACACCGTATCCGCCGGAGTTGCGGTGGTACTGCGTCGAGAAGACGTTGTCGGTGACCTTGATCCCGGTGGCGCCCGTGTCACCGCCGTAGAGGGCGTACGCGCCGCCGGCGATCCAGTTGTGGTCCACGGTGACATTGCGGACCACTCCGGTGTCCGCGAACAGGCCGATGCTGCCCGAGGCGCCCTCCTTGAGGCTGGTCGGGTTCAGCAGGGTGTTGTGACGGATGATCAGACGTCCGGTGTTGCCGCCGCTGCTGATCACCGCGTTGGTGTGCTGCCACTCGCCGCCCCGGTTGATGAACGGGGCGAGGTCGTGCACGTAGTTGTCGTGCAGGTTGCCCTGTCCCATGGCCAGGGCGTCGCCGAACACCGAGACGTCGCACCAGCCGACCTCGACGGAGCTGGTCGCCATGTTCGACACCGCGTAGTCCACGCCGCCGTTGTCCGGCCCCTTGCCGGGCACGGCGGTGATGGTGGAGTGCAGGACCCGCAGACCGCTGTAGCCGGGGCGCAGGTTGACGCCCCACCAGCTGTCCGAGGTGATTTTGGAGTCGATGACGGTGACGTTGTTCGCGTAGATGTCGAGCGAGCCGGCGAGGTCCCATCCCCGGATGACCATCCCGTTGGTGCGGATGGCCTTGTAGCCGGTCTTGTGGTGTGTGAGGGGGATACGCGGGCCGGTGGTGTCGGCGTCGGGGAAGCCACAGGCGCGGGGAGAGGCGCAGGCGGCCTTGGCCGCGGGCTTGTCGGACGCGCCGCTCGCGCTCGCCGACAAGGTGGCCCTCCCCGTCGCGGACGGCGAGGTGCTGGGTTTCGCGGTCGCCTCGCCGACCGCGGTCGATGCACCGGCGCTCGGTGACGGCGAGGATCCGCTCGCCGGGCAGGTCAGTGCGTCGTCCGGGCAGTGCGACGACGCGGGCCGGCCCTGCGGCGACGCGGACTTGTCCGATCCCGAGCAGGCCACGCCGACGACCGCCAGCAGGGCCGCAAGCAGCAGCCCCGCGAGCGAGTTCCGGCTGGTACGCCGTAACATCCGGTTCACCTCATGTCTTGTTGGGTCGGCCGGACCGGTGCGGGCGACCGGTGCCGGCCGCGGTGGGTGCGGTCGACGCCGCGCAGGAAGTCGCGGCTGGGCAGTACGCACACCGTGTAGGCGGCCAGGGCGATCGTGCCGATGGCGAGGAGCGCGATCCGGCCGTCGCCGAAGCGGCGCTCCAGGCCGAGGACGATCACGGCCATCACGGCCCCGCCGAGGAAGGGCCACGCGCAGGCCCTGGCGATCCGGCCGACGCCGATGCCTCCGCGGCTGAGGGCGAACAGGAAGACGGGCACCACCATGCCGCCGGCGACCAGGACATGGGCCTGTGAGACTCCGACGATGCCGTTGAGACGGGCGGCGAGGAGGAGCACCGGGATCAGGGCCGCCAGCCACAGGCCCTGCACCAGGAAGAGCGACCGGCGTTGTCCGATCGCGACCAGGCAGTCGTAGGCGAGTTCGCTGCCGATGCGGATCAGGCCGAGGGCCATCAGCCAGGGCAGTGCCGCGGCGGCGGGCACCCACTGGCCGCCGTAGACCAGGTGGATGATCGGCTCCGCGAGGCCGGCCAGCAGCACGCAGAGCGGGACGGTGACGGTGATCAGTACGCCCAGGGCGCGGCTGAAGCCCTGGGCGAGCGCCTGCGGGGACTCAGCCAGACGGGAGAATCCGGCGAAGGAGACCCGGCGGGCGGCCTCGGAGATGATCCGCACCGGCCAGCCGGAGATGTTGAAGGCGAGCACGTAGAAGCCCAGGGACACGTTGCCCAGCGTCGCGCCCACGACCATGGTGTCGACGTTGACCACCGCGAGGGCCAGCATGCTCGCCCCCGCCAGCGGAAGTCCGAACCTGAGCAGTGCCCGGGCCTGTCCGGGGTCCCAGCCGAACTTCAGGGTGCCCGGCGCCGCGAGACCGCAGCCGATCAGCGTCACGACGTTCCCCGCCACGGCTCCCCAGGCGAAGCTCATCGCGCCCCAGCCCTCGAAGGCCAGCAGCAGCGTCACCGAGGTGCTGATCACGAAGTTGAGGCCGTCGATGAGCATCCGCTTGCCCTGGGCGAACTCACGGGTGAGGAACCCGCCGGGCACCTGTGCCACGCCGTCGATCACCACGCACAGGCACATCACCCGCAGGACGCCCGCGGCGTCCGGCGAGCCCAGCAGTCCGGCCACCGTCGGTGCCGCCGCGAACAGCGCCACGTAGAGCAGGCCGCTGGAGAGGGCGCTGAGGGTCAGCACGGTCGGCGCGAACCTCCGCGCGTCCCCCTCCCAGCGCACGATGGCGAGGCCCACGCCCAGCTCGTTCGCGGACAGCAGGACCAGCAGTACGGTCTGGGCGATGCCGTACACGCCCCATTCCGCGGGTCCCAGGGCGAAGCGCGCCAGCACGATGCCGGTCGCGAAGTTGCCCAGGCGCATGACGACGGTGTTGATCAGGCTCCACCGGGCCGCCGAGCGGACCTTCGTGCCGAGAGAGGGAGAAGACGAGGGAGAAGCGGGGGGTTCGGGAGCGGGAGGAGCGGGGGCGTCGCTCGACTCAGCGGTCTCGCCGGCCGGTGTGCGGGCGGTGTCCATGAGTCGACTCCTCATCGAGCGGCTCGGCGGCGGACGCCACGGCCATGACGGGCTGGGGTGCCTTGGACTCGGCGGCGGCCGGCCCGTCCTCGGCGGACCGCGACCAGCTGGGCGGCCGCCGGATGGCAAGCGTTTCGTCCACGACCGGTTCCCCGGCCGACGGCAGGAGAGCGGTGCTCTCCTGTTCCGGCGCGGTGCGCCGGACCTTCGCGCCGGGCTCGGGCTTGTGCGACCGCTTGCGCGCCTCGACGTAGAAGGCGGCGGCCATGGTGAGTACGAAGCCCAGGCCTCCGGCCATGACCATGTACTCGAGCCGCGTCTTGGTCTGCGCCACCGGGTTCTGCGGGGCCACGATGGTGGTCATGCGGATCATGGCCTTCTGGGCGACCGACTGCTGGTTCTGGAACTGCTCCAGCCGTTCCTTGGCGTACGTGGTCAGGATGCGGTCCGAGGCCAGGACGGCGGCCTTGTCGGTGCCGGTGACGGTGAGCCACATGAGCGGCCCCTGGGCGTTGTCGGCGAGCTTGGCCGCGAACGTGCCGGTCGCGCCACGGGACTTGAGCTCCCGGACGGAGACATCGGAGTTGAGGTTGCGGGCCAGGCTGTCGGCCATGCCGGTGAGCGAGGTCTGGGTGCTGAGGAAGGGGTTGCCGTCGTAAGCCACGGTGGCCTTCTGGGAGTTCAGCAGAACCACCGTGCTCTGGGACTGATAGGTGACCGGAACCACCACGGTCACAGCGACCGCGAGACCGACGGTGAGCAGCAGTCCGGGCAGCAGGACGTACCAACGCCTGCGCATGACCCGGAAGATCTCAGCGAGATCCATGGTGGTCCCCCCTAGCGACCTGATGTTCGACGAGCATATGTTGCAAGCGGATCATATGGGGAGAGTTTGGTCGGTGGGTCTCGGCCGTGTGCTCGCGGTGCCTCCCCCCAGCAGCACCTCGGCGATTCGGTCACTCGCGCGGCCGTCCCACAGCTCGGGCCGGCGCGGCGCGGGCGGAGCGTCCAGCACCCCGTGCACGGTGGTCACGATGCGCGCCGGATCCCGGCCGGCCAGCACATTGGTGCCCTGCTCGACGGTGATGGGCCGCTCGGTGTTGTCCCGCAGCGTCACGCACGGCACGCCCAGGGCGGTGGTCTCCTCCTGGATGCCGCCCGAGTCGGTCAGCACGAGGCGGGCGGAGTCCTGCAGGGCGATGAAGTCCAGGTATCCGGCGGGGGGTACGAGCCGGATACCGCCGGGGACGCCGATGTCCGCCAGCCGTCCGGCGGCGCGCGGGTGCACGGGCAGCACGAGCGGGCAACGGCCGGCGATCTCGCCCAGGGCCTTCAGGAGTCCGGCGAGGACTTCGGGGTCGTCCACGTTGGCCGGGCGATGCAGGGTGACCAGACCGTATTCGCCCGCGGTCAGGCCGAACCGGCCGAGGACGTCCGAGGCCCTGGCCCGTTCCAGGTTGGCCAGCAGCGTGTCGATCATGACGTTGCCGACGAGGTGGATCTGGTCGTCCCGGTACCCCTCCGCGCGCAGGTTCTCGGCGGCGTCGGGCGAGGGGGCCAGCAGGTAGTCGCTGACCCGGTCGGTGGCGACGCGGTTGACCTCCTCCGGCATGCTCCAGTCGCGGCTGCGCAGACCGGCCTCCACGTGCGCGAGCAGCGGCCCGGCCTTGGCCGTGACCAGGGCACAGGCCAGGGTGGAGTTGATGTCGCCGACCACGACGACGATGTCCGGGGACACCTCGCCGAGAAGTGGCTCGAACGCGGTCATCACGCGTCCGGTCTGCTCGGCGTGGGTGCCCGAGCCGACCCCGAGGAAGCGGTCGGGCGGGCGGATGCCGAGGTCGGCGAAGAACACGTCGTTCATGGCCGGGTCGTAGTGCTGGCCGGTGTGGACGAGGATCACCTCGGCGCCCCGGCGTTCCAGGGCGTCCATCACCGGTTTGATCTTCATGTAGTTGGGTCGCGCCCCGGCGACACAGATGATGCGCGGCATGGGTTCAGAGCACCTCGATGGTGGGTCCTGACGGCAGCCGCCGTCGGCAGTCGAGCACGAACGGGGCGTGTTCGGCGATGAGTTCGTAGTCGAAGCTGTCGTGGTCGGTGAGCAGGACCACCACGTCGGCCGCCGCCAGCTCCTCCGGCGCGGGCTCGACCCGCACCAGCCGGGTGTCCACCGGCAGGCTCTCGACGACGTGCGGGTCCGCCGCCTTGACCTGGGCTCCCATGTCGAGCAGCAGTTGGGAGATGCGCAGGGCGGGCGACTCGCGGGCGTCGCCGGTGTTCTTCTTGTACGCCAGGCCGAGGAGCAGGATGCGCGAGCCGTTCACGGAGCGACGTCTCTCGTTGAACAGATCGCTGATACGGCGCGCCACGTACTCGGGCATGTGGTTGTTGATGTCGTTGGCCAGTTCCACGAAGCGGAAGCTCTGGCCGAGTTCGCGCTGCACCCGCCAGGACAGGTACGAGGGGTCGATCGGCAGACAGTGGCCCCCTACGCCCGGTCCCGGCGTGAACTTCATGAAGCCGAACGGCTTGGTGGAGGCGGCGTCGATGGCCTGCCAGACGTCGATGTCCAGGTGGTGGGCGAACATCGCGATCTCGTTGACCAGCGCGATGTTCACATGGCGGAAGGTGTTCTCGAGGAGCTTGGCGAGTTCGGCCTCCTTCGGCGATCTCACCGGCACGGTGGTGTCGACGAGCTGCGCGTAGAAGTCCTGAACGGCCTTGAGTGACGCCTCGTTGACGCCGGACACGACCTTCGGGGTCTCCTGGAAACCCCACACGGCGTTTCCGGGGTCGATCCGTTCCGGGCTGTAGCCGAGGTGGAAGTCGGCCCCCGCGGTCAGGCCCGAGCCGTCCTCCAGGATCGGGGCGAACAGCTCCTGGGTGGTGCCGGGATAGGTGGTCGACTCCAGGACGACGGTCGCGCCGGGGCGCAGATAGCGGGCCAGGGTGATCGCCGACTCCTGGATGTACCGGAGGTCGGGGGTGCCCTCGTGCAGCGGGGTCGGCACGGTCACGACGGCGATGTCGAAACCGGCGCAGTCACGGGCCGATTCGCTCGGGCGGTAGGCGCCGCGGTCCAGTGCCGCGCGGATCCGCTCGGAGGAGACGTCCTCCACGAAGGACTCACCGGCGGCAAGGCTCTTGACCCGCCGGGCGTCGACGTCGTAGCCGATCACCTCGTGTCCGACCTCCGCGGCGCGGATGGCCAGTGGGAGGCCGACGTATCCCTGTCCAACCACGACGACGCGCATCAGTGACTCCTGTTCGCGGAAGCGGGCGACGGGGTGAGCCGGATGAACTCGCGCGCCGTCATGAGGAGGAAGGCAGCATTGGTGGTGAGGTAGCGCCGCCCCAGGCGGCGCGGCTCCTGGAGTGCGCGGTAGAGCCACTCGACTCCCCACCGCTGCCAGGACTCGGGGGCTCGCTTGGTGACCCCGGCCAGGATGTCGAAGGAACCGCCGACCCCGTGCACGACGCGGGCGCCGGTGCGTTCGCCGTAAGCGGCGGTGAAGATCTCCTTCTTGGGTGAGGTCATGCCGAGGAACAGCATCTGGGCGCCGCTGTCGGCGATCGCGCCGGCTATGGACTCCTGCTGCTCGTCGTCGAAGTAACCGTTGCGGCTGCCGGCCACCTTCAGGCCCGGGAAGCGGTCGGCCACCCGGCGCAGCATCTGCTCCAGCACCTCCTCCTTGGCGCCGAGGAAGTACACCGACATCCCCGCCGATTCCGCCTCGGCCAGCAGCCGCAGGAACAGATCGATACCGGCCACCCGTTCCGGCAGCGGGGCCCGCAGCACCCGGCCGGCCCAGACCACGGCCTGGCCGTCGGCGAGGACCAGATCGCAGCCGGCCACGGCCCGGGCGAGCCGGTCGTCCCGCCGCATGTTCACCAGCTTCGCGGCGTTGACCACCCCGATCTCCAGCTGCCTGCCGTCGCGGACCGCTTCGAGACAGCGCTCCACGGTCTCGTCCATGGTCAACGGGTCGAGCTCGATCCCGAACAGGGACTGACGCTCCGTCATATCTGGCCCCCCTGCCAGGCGTAGAGCATCCAGCCGAATTCGTACGGCCGGCATTCACGGTCCACGGAGACCGGGCGGTAGACCCGGTCCAGCAACTTCAGCCGGAGGTTCGGAGCCACTCGGGTGCCGAGTCCTCGGGCGGCGCGTACGGCCTTCTTCGGGTCGCCCCGGTAGACCTTGCGCCAGGTGGCGCCGAGCTCGTCGAGGATCAACGGCTCCTGGTTCTCGGGGCGTTCGGCCAGCTCGGGCACGTCCTTCATCCAGCGCAGGCCCTTGCGGATCGACGCGCCGAAATCGCTGCCGCCCGCGTCGGCGAGATCGAACAGGGCGGTGGGCGCCATCGCGTGCTGGTGGACGCTGTAGACCGGGTAGCCCTCCACGACACCACCGGTGCGCGCGTCGTAGTGCCACCACCACTGCCCGCCCTCGCCCTGCAGTTCACAGATGCGCGCCGCGCACGCCTCGGACGCGGCCAGCGCCTCCGGGTCGCCGCCCCCGTCCGCGCCGGCGTGTGCGCGGGCCAGGGCCTGGAGCGGGTAGGTCTGGTCGGCGAAGCAGCTCACATGCGCCCGGTACCAGGGCACCAGGCCCGGCCCGGTGGCGTGCGGGAAGAGCGGACTGTCCCCGATCCGGGACCGCAGCAGACGGTCGCGGGCTCCGGAGAAACGTCTCTCCACGTCGACCGTGCCGCGCGCCGCCGCGAGGGCGGACAGCGCCCACGCCGCCTCGACGGTGTACTGGGGCCGGCCCTCCTCGTCCAGGGCATCGACCCGGGCGAGAGCGTCGGACAGCTTGGGGTGCCCGGTCTCGGCGGCGGCCCAGGCGATGAGCGCCGCGTCACCGAGATTGGTCACCCCGGGCAGGGCCTCGACCAGCAGGCCCGTGAACTCCTGGGCACTGCGCCCTCCGAGCACCGCGCACTGGCGCTCCTCGGGAAGGAACCGGGCACCCAGTGCGGTGATGGCCGCGTACCGGGTGCTGGTCCCGCGCCGTTCCAAGGTCCAGGAACCGCCGGGGGTCTTCCGCCCGGCCATGGTGAAGGCGAAGGCCTCGCCGCCGGGGAGCAGCATCGGCGCGAGCCCCGACTCGGCGACCTCGAGGAGACGTTGGGCGAGTGCGAGCAGCGCGGGCTCCTCATGACCGAGCGCCGCCAGACGTGTAATGGTCATCGTTTGGGCACACCAACCCCCCTGTGGGTCCGTTTTTGAGCAGACTTGTGATCGCCACGTCGCGGATGGTCACGCGGCGGAAAGGCGGACGTCAGACGCCGCAGCGGTTGTCACTCCACGCTTCAGGCACAGTTGTCCCCACCCGGTACCCCCCCTGGGCACTACTGGTTCGCGTGCTCACTGCGCACAGTCTGCACAGATCGCACACATGTTATGCCTGAAGATGTTCGAGGATTGGCGTTTTGAGAATTCGGGAGTTACGCCCGCTCGATGAGTTCGCCATCCTTCTCGTCGTACAGCGCGCCCGTCTCCGGGCACTTCCATCCGCCCGGCTCGCCCTCCCGCGCGATCAGTCGCACGCCGGCCCGGCCGACCCAGCCGATCCGGCGGGCCGGAACACCGGCCACGAGCGCGAAGTCGGGCACATCCCGGGTCACCACGGCGCCCGCCGCGACCAACGCCCAACGGCCGACGCGCACCGGCGCCACGCATACCGAACGGGCCCCCAGCGACGCCCCCTCGGCCACCACCACCGCCACGGCCTCCCAGTCGCCACCGCGCTTCAGCCGGCCGAGCGGGTCCACCGAGCGGGGGGAGTGGTCGTTGGTGAGGACCGCCGCCGGGCCGACGAACACGCCGTCACCGAGCACCGCGGGTTCGTACACCAGCGCGTAGTTCTGCAGCTTCACGTTGTCGCCGATCCGCACCCCCGGCCCGACATACGCTCCACGGCCCACGATGCAGCCGCTGCCCAGCCGGGCGTCCTCGCGTACCTGGGCGAGATCCCAGACCGTCGTTCCGTCGCCGATCGTGGCCGTCTCGTCGACCTGGGCGGTCGGCTGGGTCCTGAAGCTCATCTGGCTGAACCTTTCTTCTCGCCGAGCCTTCTCGTCGGGTGGAAGGTAGCCGAGGGGGGAGTGCGGGCGCTCGGTCTTGGACCAGCCGATCCGCCGCACGGTGGAGCGTCCGACCTGATCAGCGTCCGCCCCGAGGGATAGGGTGCTCGATCAACTCGAGTGCGAGCACGGTGGGTTGCAGCGATCACTGAGCCCATATGGTGTTCAACGCGTCCACCGCGTGCGGACCCTGCGCGGTCCATCGCCCTCTCGAACGGAGCCGACATGGAGTACCCGGACCTCTCCGCTCTGCCCGCGGAACTGCAGGAGGCCGTGACCGCGCACGGCTCGCTCAACGTCTTCCGGATGATCATGCATTCACCGGCCCTGGCGCCGGGCATGCTGGCACTGGGGGATGCGGTCCTGCAGCAGAACTCGCTGCCGGACACCCTGCGTGAACTCGCCATTGTCCGGGTCGGTCATGCCTACGGGGCGGCGTACGAGCTCCACCACCACGAGAACATCGCCCGCCGTGTCGGACTCGGTGAGGAAGCGATCGCGGCCGCCGGGACCGGCTCCGCGAAGGAGCTGTCCGCACCCGAAGCCGCCGTTCTCGCCGCCACGGACCGGCTGCTCACCCGGCACACCCTGGACGACGCCGCACGTGACGAGGCGCTGGAGATCCTGACGGTGAACCAGCTCGCCGACCTCGTCATCACCGTCGGCTTCTACCAGCTCGTCTGCGGCTTCCTCAACACCTTCGAGGTGACGACCGAGGGGGAGTCCTAGCCTGCAGAACCTGACGAGCACCACTGCCAGGCACGGCGTGCCGCGCGCTTTGCGGCGCGTCGACCGGCGCGGGGTGAGGGCGTGTGCATGAGTGCGTCCCGGGCTGACATGCAACCTGTGGGTTGCGCGTGCGTCAGCGGATATGCAACCTTGAGGTAGCACATCTGGACGAGACGAGGTCTTCATGATTCCCGACGCCATCGAACGCGCCATCGTGATCAACGCCTCTCCGGAGCGGGTCTGGTCGGTGCTGACCGAACCAGCCTTCCTGGGGCGCTGGTTCGGCAGCGGGGTGCCCGTCAAGATGGACTTCCGCACCGGGGGCCTCCTCCTCTTCGATCACGGTGTCCACGGCTCCATCCCCGCCCGCATACAGACGATCGAGCCGCCCCGCACCTTCTCCTGGCGCTGGTCCCAAGGCGCCGCCGGTGAGGAGCCGACCGACGACAACGCCACCCTGGTCGAGTTCGCACTGACCATTGACGAAGCCACCGGTAACACCCGGCTCACCATGGTCGAGAGCGGCTTCTCGCGACTTGGCCTGTCGATCGACGAGAGGGCCGACCGTCACCGGGCGAACAGCCAGAACTGGCCCAGCAAGCTTGATCACCTGCGCGAGCACAGCGAACGCCCTGCGGTATGAGCGCTGCCACCGGCGACGAACGAGTCCCCGAGGACGTCTTCCTGGCACTGGCCGACCCGATCCGGCGTCAGATCCTCGCCACACTCGTCCGCGAAGGAGGCGCAACGCCCACTTCGCTGGCCGCCGCCCTCCCTGTGACCCGTCAGGCGGTGGCCAAGCACCTGGCAGTCCTGGATCGCGCGGGTTTGGTGCTCGGTCGGCGCGCCGGACGCGAGGTCCGCTACGAAGCGCAGTTGCGCCCCCTGCGGCAGGCGACGCGCTGGCTGGACGGCCTCGCCGCTCAGTGGGAACGTCGCCTCGGCGCGATCAAGGACCTGGCGGAGCAGGAGGATCGCCCCGGCGCATAGCGCGACGACGAACAGCTCACCGTTCGCCCGGCCGCACACGGGACTTGCACGCCGACAGAGCCCGAAGGCGTACACCCGCTGACCGACAGACGTACACCCCGGGACTGACGCGCCGCCCCGAAACTCCGCCGGGGGCCGGATGCCACCTTGTGCGTTCGCCCTGAAGGGTGGGGTCATGGGTGGATCCAGAACACTGATGAAGTGTCATAAAGCTTTACTGTCAGGGCAGTTGGCTGCCATCGCGGCTGCCCTCTGTCTCACCTCGGCCACCATGGTGCTGCTGCCCGCGTCCTCGTCCGCCGCGACGGGGCCGGGCGGCGACACGGTGGCCGACGGCGGGCACACGGCCCGGATCAGCCGGACCGAGTACGGCGTCCCGCACATCCTGGCGCGGGACTTCGACGGGCTCGGTTACGGCTACGGCTATGCGTTCGCGCAGGACAACGTGTGCGAACTCGCCGACCAGGTAGTGACAATGCGCGGTGAGCGGTCCCGGTTCTTCGGGCCCGACGGGGAGTCCGAGGGCTCCAACCTGGCGAGCGACACGTACTACGGGGGCCAGCTGCGCGCGGGCACCGTCCAAAGGCTGCTCGATCAAAAGGCGCCGCTGGGGCCGACCGCGGAGCTGCGGCGGATGGTCGAGGGGTACGCCGCCGGGTACAACCGCTATCTGCGGGACACGGGCGTCGACAAGCTGCCGGACCCGCGCTGCAAGGGCAAGGCCTGGGTGCGGCAGGTCACCTCCCTCGACGTGTGGGGCATCGTGCACGACCTCAACGGCGCGACCGGGGCGGTGCCGCTGGCGCCGGACATCGGCGAAGCGACCCCTCCGACGGCGGCCGGCGAGCACACGGGAGCGACCGCCGGGACATCCGGCAGAAGGACCCCGTCGCCCTTCGCCACACTCGGCCGAGGTCCCGCCGCCGACTTCGGCAGCAACGGCTGGGCACTGGGCCGGGACGCCACCCGTACCGGCAACGCGATGGTCCTCGCCAACCCGCACCTGCCCTGGGTCGGCGGCAACTTCCACTTCTATCAGGTGCAGTTGACGATCCCCGGCACCTTGGACGTGTCCGGCGCCGGCCTGTACGGCACACCGCTGGTCGAGATCGGCCACAACCGCAACCTCGCCTGGACGCACACCGCGAGCGACGCCCAGCACACCTCGTTCTACGCGCTGAAACTGGTGCCCGGCGACCCGACCGGCTATGTGGTGGACGGCAGGACGGAGCGGATGACATCCCGAACGGTCCCCGTCACCGTCCGCACCGGCAACGGCAAGCTGTCGACCGTCGACCGGACCCTGTACACCTCACGCTTCGGCCCCGTCCTGTCCTCCGGCTGGACCACCAAGACCGCCTACGCCGTCCGCGACGCCAACGCCGACAACCTCCGCTCCATGAACACCTGGCTGGCCATGGGCAAGGCCCGGAACCTCGCCCAGCTGCGCACCGCCCAGAACACCTACCAGGGCATCCCCTGGACCTACACCCTCGCGGCCGACACCAGCGGCGGCACGTACTTCACCGACTCCTCGGTCGTCCCGCACCTCACGGACGAACAACTGGAGCGCTGCGCCCGCCCGGACAGCGAGGAAGGGCCCTCCGCCCTGGACGGTTCGACGTCGGCCTGTGCCTGGGGCAGCGACCCGGACGCACTCGTGCCGGGCATCTACGGCCCCTCCCACCAGCCGAGGCTCAGCCGCACCGACTACGTCGCCAACTCCAACAACGGACCCCGGTACACCAACCCCGAAGCGCCCCTCACCGGCTTCCCGGGCGCGTACGACAGCGACCCGCGTCTCGGGCAGCGTGCCCAGCTCGGACTCCGCATGATCGCGGAACGCGCGGACGGCACCGACGGACTCGGCGCCCCGGGCTTCACCGGGCGCACCCTGCGCGCGTCCGCGCTGGGCAACCGCGTGCTGTCGGCCGAGACGGGCCGAGACGACCTCGTCGGCATGTGCCGCGCCCATCCCCGCCTGACGGCCACGGACGGCAAGGAGGTCGACGTACGGCAGGCCTGTGCAACGCTCGCTCGCTGGGACACCCGCGCCGACACCCTCAGCCGGGGCGCCGCACTGTGGGCCACCTTCTTCGACCACCTCTTCGAGGCCGGGCCCCCCGACACCTGGCGCCGTATCCCCTACGACCCCGCGCAGCCCCTCACCACGCCGCGTGGCATCAAGGGCGACGACATGCGCGTCCGGCGTGCTCTGGCCGACGCCGTCCAGGACTTCGCCGCCCGTAACCTGCCGGTCGACACCGAGCTCGGCACCGTACAGAAGTGGGCGGGCATCCCCCTGTCCGGCTGCAACGGCGACAAGGGCTGCTTCAACGTCCTGGAGGCGGGCCCCGACTCGGGCACCGGCACCCCGACCGCCGGCGCGTTCGGCACCAGCTTCCTGATGGCCGTCGAGCTGACCCCCGACGGCCCCCGCACCCGCACCCTGCTCACCTACGGACAGTCGGCGAACCCGGCCTCACCCCACTACACCGACCAGACCCGCCTCTTCTCCCGCAAGCAATGGGTCACCGAACGCTTCACGCAGTCGGAGATCGCGAGCGACCCGGCCTTGAAGGTGACGACCTTGACGAGGTGAACAAGCCTCCGAGCCCGTGCCGGTACTGACGGGGCAACGTACGCCGAGGGCGGGGCCGCAGAGCCCCCCGCCCTCGGCGCTTCGCGTTCCGGGACGACTGAGGCCGGGGAGCGCGTGACGACGGCGAAGCGATGGGGGCAGTGAGGGGCGGGGCTCGGCGCCCGCTATGTTCAGTCCGATCATCCGACATGTGGAGCTGGTGTGCAGGAGACAGACGAGCGGGCCGAGGAGGCGGAGTCGGCCGTCGTGGCCCGGACGGGGCTCGACAACGACCCCCTGCCCGGCTGGTTCTGGCCGCTGCTGTTGCTGGGAGCGGCCACCGTTCCCGGTGCGGCGTTCTACGTCGTCGGCCGGTGGGGGGACGATCCCGCCATGCAGGCCTGGCGGACCGTCTGTCTCGCCGTCACCGTGCAGGCGCTGCCCTTCCTGCTGCTCGGAACGGCTCTGTCCGGCGCGATCAACGCGTTCGTGCCGACGCGGGTGTTCAGCCGGGTGCTGCCGCGGCGGCCCGTGTTCGCCGTGCCGGTCGCGGGCATCGCCGGGGTCGTCCTGCCCGGCTGCGAATGCGCGTCCGTGCCGGTGGCCAAGAGCCTGATCGGCCGGGGTGTCCCACCGGCCGCCGCCTTCGCGTTCCTGCTGTCCGCGCCCGCCGTCAACCCGGTCGTGCTGACCGCCACGGCCATTGCCTTCCCCGGCAGCCCTGTCATGGTGCCGGCCCGGCTGCTCGCCTCGCTCGCCACTTCGTTCGCCATGGGCTGGTTGTGGCTGTTGCTGGGCCGTGAACAGTGGCTCCGGCCGGTTGTACGGCACACCGGACACCGGCCGGGACAAAGCCGCTGGAAGGAGTTCCGGCGCGGTTTCCAGCACGACTTCCTGCACGCGGGCGGCTTCCTGGTGCTCGGCGCCATGGCGGCGGCCACCTTCAACGTGACGGTCCCGCGGTCCGTGCTGGAGGTGTTCTCCGGCTCGCCCTGGCTGTCGGTGCTGTTCCTGGCCGCGCTCGCCATCCTGCTCGCGGTGTGCTCCGAGGCCGACGCCTTCCTCGCGGCCTCGCTCACCGGCTTCTCGCCGCTTGCGCGGCTGGCGTTCATGGTGGTCGGGCCGATGGTCGACCTGAAGCTGATCGCGCTTCAGGCGGGCACCTTCGGCCGGGCCTTCGCGGTGCGCTTCTCCGCTGCCACGGCGGTCGTCGCCGTCCTGTGCAGCGCGCTGATCGGAGGAGTGCTGCTGTGAAACGACCCTTCCAGGTGATTCTGCTCGTCCTCGGCGGCCTCGGCCTGCTGCACGCCTCGCTCTTCACCGACCTGTGCCTCAGATACGTCAAGGAAGGCATGCGTCCGATGCTGATCGCATCGGGTGTGCTGCTGCTCGTGCTGGGAGTGGCGGAGGCGTGGTCGCACCGGGGCCCGCAAACGGGCGACGAACCCGCCGAACACGAGGAGGGCGAGGGCCACGGCGGTGACGGAGACAGTCACGGTCACGACCACTCCACCCCGCCGCGCGTCGCGTGGCTGCTCTTCCTCCCCGCGCTGAGTCTGCTCTTCTACGCCCCGCCGGCCCTGGGCGCGTACACCGCCTCCCGTCAGGCCCCCAAGGTCGTCGCGGAGCGGGAACACTTCGATCCGCTGCCCGCGACCTCGCCCCTTCCGATCACCCTCACCGATTTCACCAGCCGCGTGCAGCAGGACCGCGAGCAGGCCATCAAGGGTCGGAGCGTCCGGATGACCGGCTTCGTCACACCCGACAAGCGGGGCGGCTGGTACCTGACCAGGATCATCCTGAACTGCTGCGCCGCGGACGCCCAGTCCGTGACGGTACGGATCTACGGGGCTGGGGTGCTGCCAGCCGACACCTGGGTGTCCGTCACGGGAACCTGGCACCCCGGCGGGACTCTGGGCACGAAGTCCGCCCCGGTCGCGCTCGACGCCCGTACCGTCAAGAAGGTCGCCCGGCCGACCAACGGATACACCGACGCCCTTCCGCTCACCGCCTCCTGACGGCCGCTCCGCGAGCCGTTCGGCTTCCCTCGCCGAGCTGTGAGTTCTGATGCTTTGGGATAGTTTGTCGATGTTTTCTCGACTCCCGGTGTCAGTCCTACGCGCTGTAGGGCTTTGAACCTGTTTCGAGCCCTGCGGCGCGTAGGGCTAAGGGGTGACGATGGGCAACGGCTCGCACGCCACTCTCGTGGACGCCCGCCGACACGAATCCTCGAAGTCCGCCAGAATCTCGTGGCACGTACGGGGTGAGCTGTGGCTCGTGGTGCTCGCGTGCGCGTTCGTGCTGCTCCAACTCCTCCTCGTACGACCGGGGATGGGGCTGGGCTGGGACGAGACGGTGTACGTCAGCCAGGTCAGCCCGCACGCGCCGGCGGCGTTCTTCAGCGCGCCGCGGGCCCGGGGCACCTCACTGCTGGCCGCGCCGGTCGCCTCATGGTCGTCGTCCACACCGCTGCTGCGCACCTATCTCGCCCTGCTGTCCGGCCTCGGCCTCTTCCTGGCCCTGCGCGCCTGGCGGGGACTGCTCCCGGTCCGGGTGCGGGTGTCGGCCGGCGCCCTGTTCGCCACGCTGTGGGTGACGCTCTTCTACGGGCCGCAGGCGATGCCCAACTACTGGGTGGCGGTCGGCGCCCTGGCCGGTACGGGGTACTTCCTGCGCGCCCATGCGGACCCTTCCGACCGCAAAGCGCTGTGGGGCGTGGGGGCGAGTGCGGCGCTGATGGCGTGGATGCGACCGACCGACGCGGTCTGGGCGATCCTGCCGCTGCTCGTCCTGGTTGTGGGGGTACGGCGATGGCGGCGCCCGCAGCTGTTGGCGGCACTGCTGGTGGGGCTGGTGGCCGGGGCGGGGGAGTGGGTGATCGAGGCGTACGTCAGCTACGGCGGCCTCGGGCAGCGGCTGTCCGACGGCTCAGCCATCCAGGGCGGGCTGGGCTGGAACATCGCTGTCGCCGATCAGATGCGCAGCCTCGGCGGGCGCGCCCTGTGCCGCCCGTGTGCCGGGGCCATGCCGAGCCTGGCGGAGATGGCGTGGTGGTTCGTACTTCCCCTGCTGGCCGCCCTCGGACTTCTCCTCGCGGTCCGCACCCGGCGCACCGCGACCGCGCTGCTGCCCCTGGCCTGCGCCGCGACCGCCGCCTTCCCCTATCTGTTCCTGATCGGATACGCCGCGCCGCGCTTCCTGCTGCCCGCGTACGCGCTGTTGGCGGTGCCCGCCGCCGACGTCCTCGTCCGATGGGTCACCGCACCGGGCCGGGCCCGGCGGACGGTGGCCGTCACCCTGGTGGCGCTCGGCGTGGGCGGGCATCTGACGATTCAGTACGCGGTGCTGAATGGGGCCGTGCACCACACCACCGCCGCGCATCGTGACTGGGCCCGCACCGCCGCCGAACTCCACCGGCTCGGCGTACGGCCGCCGTGCCGCCTCACCGGTCACGAAGCCATCCCGATCGCCTTCTACGCCGGCTGCGCCTCAGCCCAGACCGAGGGCCACAACACCAGCACCACACCGGCCGACATGCTGCGGACCGCACGGCACATCCCGGTGGCAGCCCTCGCCACGGAGAACGGCGAGCCGCCCGCGTACGCCAGACGATGGCCCTCCCACCCGTTCGGCGGCCTGCGCATCCTTCTGGGCCCGGCTGTGCGGGAAAGCGGCCTCTGAGTCGGAAGACGCGGCCTCCGTCGGCAGCCGGGCCCGCGGAGGGGCAGCAGGTGGAGTTGGTCCGGGTGAGCCGGCCGAGACGCCACGGCAGGGTGCGAAGTCAAACGGCGGTCGAAGATCAAAACGGAACCGACAGACCAGCGTCGCGCAGCCGGGCCAGAGCGATGGACATGCACCGTTGGACGGTCCTGCCGTTGGCTCGCACCAACCGGCAAGTTCAGAGCAGCCCGGACGCCCTTTCGCCCTGAAGGTGAAACCTCGCTTCCTGCCCCCGCTCCGCAGGAGTCCGAGGTTCCTGGTGATGGTGGCCCGTGTCTCCGCTGGTGTGGCAGGCAGGGTCCGGCTGGCCGGCTCGTGGCTGTCGCCCGAACGGTCCGTCCACGTTGCTCCCGCCCATGCGGGGGCCTCGGATGGAACGTGCAAGTAAGAGGTCGCCACCCCGACGAGCGCCGCCCGACGACAGGAGTGCACCCGTGTACGTTCGTACCGTCTACGCCACCGGCGATCCCGCCAAGATCGACGAGTCTCTTGACGCGCTCCGTGTCGAGGCCCCGAAGTTGCTGGCCGACCAGCCCGGCTACCGTGGTTACTCGCTGTTCGCCGATCGTGAGATCGGCAAGATCATGATGGGCTCCTGGTGGGAGAGCGAGCAGGCGCAGCGAAACAGCGACGATCACCTCAAGGAGCGACGCGCGGCCCTGCTGGCGCCGTTTGCGCACACCGTGACGGTCGACAGCTGGGAGGCGGTGGTATTCACCCCTTCGCTGCAGGTCCAGGCCGGCGCGGGCTTCCGACTGAGCCGGTTCGATGTCGACCCGTCCGACGTCGACCTGCTCGTCCAGACGTTCAAGAACACCGTCCTGCCCAAGGTCCAGGCCATCGCAGGGTTCGAGGGCATGGCGCTGCTCATCGACCCAGCCAAGGGCCGGGGCAGTGTGGGCGCGTTCTTCACCGATCGGGCCGCGCTGGTGGCTTCCCGAGGTGCGCAGTCAGCGGCCCGTGGGGAAGCGACCGCGAAGGCGAGGGTGACCATGCGCAGCATCGAGGAGTTCGAAGTGGTTCTGGTCGAGCGCGTGTAGGCATCGGGTCCGGGTAGGAGCGGGCCAGGGAACCGGTGTGGGCGATTTCGCTGGCCCGCTTTCTGTCCGTGGTCCGCACACTCGCCCCCCACTTCGCTGGGCGCCTCACGGATGCCGTACCGGCGCATCGCTCCGTCCAGCGTCACCGCCGTCTGGGTGTGGGCCGCTGCCGAAGCCGGTGTCGGCTACGCCGCCGCGACCTCGGTTCAGCGGATCCTCACCTTCGGCGGCCCGGCCATAGCCGTGGTCGCCCTGATGGCCATCGGGGCGACCTCCTGCGGCGTCGCTCCGCGCGCCGCGCACGTGATCGCCACGGACGTGAGCGGCGACGGCAACCCGCTGTGCTCTATCCGCGATCCGAACCTTGCTCGGCAGCGCCGTCCGAGGTTGCCCCGGGACTCGTATAAAGGACCTCGCGCGCCTGTTCCGAGGCGCGGATCATGCTCTCGCCGACGAAGTCGACGAAGCGTGCGATGCCTTCGAGGCGGGCGGCGGCCGGGGTGTCGGGGCCGAGGAGGCTGACGCCCTGCCGTGCGGTCTCGGCGAGCTGGGCGTGGGACCGGGCGGCGGTGATCATTCCCTGGTACCAGACGTCGTCGTCGACGAGGTAGCGCTCGCGGCGGCGTTCGTCGCGTTCCCGGCGGATGAGGCCCTGGCCTTCGAGGAGCGTGACCGCTTTGGAGATGGACGCCGGGCTGACCTGGAGGTGCTGGACGAGTTCGGTCGCGGTGAGGCTGCCCGCGTCGGTGGTGTAGAGGGATACCAGCACCCGGGACGTCATCTTGGGCAGGCCCGACTGCATGAGGAGAGTCGTGAACGTCTCCTCGTACTCGCGTACGGCCTCGGCGTCACGCCCGTTGGCCTGCGGGGGCGTCTCCGGCCCTCGGGGCGCGGCCTGCCTGCGCCGGTGGGCGCGGCGTTCGGTGGCGCGGTGGGCCAGGTCGGAACGGTAGGCGGCGGGGCCGCCGTTCCGCATCACCTCACGCGTGATCGTCGAGGTGGGGCGGTCGAGACGTCTCGCGATCTCCGCGTAGGCGAGGTCGTCCGCCAGGCCCAGCGCGATCTGCTGGCGTTCCTGCTGGGTGAGTCTGCCTCCCGGCATCGAGGTCTCCCTTCGTGCTTCCTTGATGCCCTCAGCATAGCGTTCATCTTCAACCCAATGCAACGAGCAATGCCTAGGTCGTTGCATTAAAGATAAAACCGTTGCAACGATATTGTGGCTCCTAGCTGGGATGATGTGGTTCTCGCGCAACGAGCACATTGCTGAATATGTGAACGCAACGTAGCTTTTGCGGAGTCAGAAACAACGACGAGCGCAGGAGAACACGATGCAGAAGTTCGACACCCCCGCCCCGATCGCCGCCGTCCTCGACATCCCCGCGGGACTCATCCGGTTCATCGCCGCCGACCGGGCCGACACCACGGTCGAGGTCCGGCCCGTGGAGGCCTCCAAGAGCCGCGATGTGAAGGCGGCGGAGGAGATCGAGGTCGCCTACGCCGACGGCGTCCTGCGGATCGCGCTCCCGGCGGCGAAGAACCAGTTCTTCGGCCCCTCCGGCGCCGTCGAGGTGACCGTCCAACTGCCCGCCGGCTCCCGCGTCGAGGCGAAGGCGGCCGGTACCGAGCTCCGCGGCGTCGGCCGTCTGGGCGACGTCACTTTCGAAGGCGCCTACCGCCAGATCAAGATCGACGAAGCCGTGAGCGTCCGCCTCACCGCCGTCGACGGCGACGTCGAGATCGGCCGACTGGGCGGCTCCTCGGAGATCAGCACCGCACGGGGCGACATCCGCATCGCCGAAGCCGTGTGCGGCACGGTCGAACTGCGCACCCAGTCCGGCGACATCTCGGTCGGCGCCGCCCGCGGAGTCTCCGCCTCCCTGGACGCCGGCACCGGCCACGGCCGCATCAGCAACGCCCTCAAGAACGACGGCACCGCCGAACTCGACATCCGCGCCACCACCTCACACGGCGACATCACCGCCCGCAGCCTGTAGATCCGCAGCCATCACTAGGGGGCACCTCACATGACCGACCTGGCCATCGCGGCGAACGGGCTGCGCAAGTCCTACGGCGACAAACTCGTGCTCGACGGAATCGACCTGGCCGTCCCCGAAGGAACGGTCTTCGCCCTGCTCGGGCCGAACGGCGCCGGCAAGACCACCGCCGTCAAGATCCTCTCCACCCTCGTCTCCGCCGACCCGGGCACCGGCGACATCCGCATCGGCGGCCACGACCTGGCCGCCGACCCCCAGGCGGTGCGCGCCGCGATCGGCGTCACCGGCCAGTTCTCCGCCGTCGACGGTCTGATCACCGGCGAGGAGAACATGCTCCTCATGGCGGACCTGCACCACCTCCCCCGCGGTGAGGGCCGGCGCGCCGCCGCCGAACTGCTGGAGCGCTTCGACCTGGTGGAGGCGGCGAAGAAGCCCGCCTCCACCTACTCCGGCGGCATGAAGCGCCGCCTGGACATCGCCATGACGCTGGTGGGCAACCCGCGGATCATCTTCCTCGACGAGCCGACCACCGGCCTCGACCCGCGAGCCCGCCACAACATGTGGCAGATCATCCGCGAGCTCGTCACCGACGGCGTCACCGTCTTCCTCACCACCCAGTACCTGGAGGAGGCCGACGAACTCGCCGACCGCATCGCCGTGCTCAACGACGGCAGGATCGCCGCTCAGGGCACCGCCGAGGAACTGAAGAGGCTCATCCCGGGCGGACACGTGCGGCTGCGCTTCACCGACCCGGCCGCGTACCGGTCCGCCGCCTCCGCCCTGCGCGGGGTCACGCGCGACGACGAGGCCTTCACCCTCCAACTCCCCAGCGACGGCAGCCAGCGCGAGCTGCGCGCCGTCCTCGACCGGCTGGACGCCGCCGACATCGAGGCGGACGAGCTGACCGTGCACACCCCCGACCTCGACGACGTGTTCTTCGCCCTGACCGGCGGCGCCGACGGGCCCACCCGGAACAACCAGCCCAAGGAGACCGTCCGATGAGCACCCCACTGGCCCCCGCCCGCCCGTCCCGGCCGGCCCTCGCCGTCCGCGACTCCTCCACGATGCTGCGCCGCAACCTCCTGCACGCACGGCGCTACCCGTCGCTGACCCTGAACCTGCTGCTCACGCCGATCATGCTGCTGCTGCTCTTCGTCTACATCTTCGGCGACACGATGAGCGCGGGCATCGGCGGCGGCGATGCGGACCGTTCCGCGTACATCGCCTATCTCGTCCCGGGCCTGTTGCTGATGACCATCGGCAGCACCACGATCGGGACCGCGGTGTCCGTCTCCAACGACATGACCGAGGGCATCATCGCCCGCTTCCGCACCATGGCCATTCACCGTGGCTCCGTGCTCGTCGGACATGTCATCGGCAGCGTGCTGCAGTCGGTCATCAGCGTGGCCCTGGTCGGCGCCGTCGCCGTGGCCATCGGTTTCCGCTCCACGAACGCCACCGTCCTGGAGTGGGTCGCAGCGTTCGGGCTGCTTGTGCTGTTCGCCATGGCGCTCACCTGGATCGCCGTCGGGATGGGCCTGATCAGCCCGAACGCCGAGGCCGCCGGCAACAACGCAATGCCGCTGATCTTCCTGCCGCTCATCTCCAGCACCTTCGTCCCCATCGACGCGATGCCGGGCTGGTTCCAGCCGATCGCCGAGTACCAGCCGTTCACACCCGCCATCGAGACCCTGCGCGGGCTGCTGCTCGGCAGCGAGATCGGCCACAACGGATGGCTCGCCATCGCCTGGTGCGTGGGGCTCGCGGTGCTCGGCTACTTCTGGTCGACCTCGAAGTTCAACCACGACCCGAAGTAACCGCGAGGGGAGTCCTACACCTTGTCATCGCGTTCCAGAATCAGGCTGATCGAGCCCTCTTCGAGGTTGATGCCGGCCTCAAGGTGTTCGTGGTAGCCGTCCCGGAGTTCGGGATCGGCGAGAGCGACAAGCCGCTCGGCCAGGTCCCGCAGACCGGCCGCGTTGGCCGCGACAGTGATCTCGGTGGCAGAGCCGTACACCTTGACCCGGGGTTCATCCATGCGGTCACGCTACAGCGGGAGTTCTCAGCTCCGGTCAGGGGTCTTGATCGGGACACAGGGGAATTCGTCGGTGTCCACCTCGACTTCCTTCGTGGGGCCGCACAGCTCGAACGACGTGGCCTTCTCCGTGTCCGAAATGCTGAACCCGACCACGCCGACCTTGGTGGCGCCCTGCTCGACGTCGCTTCCGAGGAAGGATTCGCTCCAGCTGTAGTTCTGCCAGTCGCTGCCCGCGTCCTCCCGGACATCGTCGAGGTCGGCGAGCGCGCTGCTGGGATAAGCGTCGCCGAAGCAGTAGCCGCTCTCGCCGAAATCGCAGGGCTGCTCCGTCGACTTGTACTTCAGCCGAAGATATTTGAGTTTGACGTCCTGCACCCCGCGGTCGGGAAGTTCTCCGGTCACGGCGACATAGACAGCGACGAAATGCTTCCCGGCTTCGGCCGAGGAACCTGCCAATTCGGGTGTCCAACGGGTGTCCACAGGCTTCACCCGCACGCCGAGAAGCATTCCCGGTTCGGTCGTCGCGAAGTCCTTGCCCGGGAAGTCGGCGAAGTTGCCGTACTGGGGCTGGGAGTCGGTCGATGCGGACTCCGCGGTGGTGGGCGGCGCGTCGCCCTTGGCGTCGTCGCCGCCACCCGAACATCCCGCGACCAGAACAAGTGCCCCCACGGCAAGCGCGGCCGGCATACGAGTCGACATGTGATCCCCCTCGGACCAGAAACCGAGCCGCATCTTAGCGAGCGGGATCCAACGAGGTTCGGTGTCAAATGGCGCGGATTCAGTGAAGATTCCCCGGTGACGATTCCTCAGTGAAGATTTGAACGAGGAATTCTAGGCTCCCGGATGCAGTCCGAGCGAGCCGGGGGTGGGATCGCCCCTGACCTCGCCGAAGTAAAGGGCGAAGGTCTGCTTCCAGCGTTCCACCGCGGCGCGGTCGGCCATGAATCGGGGGAAGCCGTCCACGTGGGCGTCGGGGTATTCCCAGAGCTGCTTCAGACCGGCCGGGGGAGTGATGTCGGTGCGCACCGACCAGCCGTTGAAGGAGTTCTTCTGGGACTCGACGGACAGCTGCCAGTTGAGGAACAGCTTGGCGGCCGTGGGGTTCTTGGCCTGCTTGAGGATGGCAGTGCGCTGACCCCAGCCCATGAAGGGATGTCCGTCGGCGATCACGAACCTTGCGGGGGACGACGAGGAGGGAACCGCCGAGCCCGCGGTACCGATACCGATCGCCTTCTGCCCGGCGAAGACGGCATCGCCCGGGGAGTTGCTGCCCCGCGCGAACCGCACGTCCTGGGCGGCGAGTTCGGCCACCCAGTCCCAGCCGTACTGCTGGGCGTACAGCGCGTAGAGGTAGAGGACCGCGTCGTCGTCGTGCGGGTACGACGAGGCGATCCTGCCCTTCCACTTCGGGTCGACCAGGTCGAGCGGATTGCGCGGCGCGTCCGAGCCCACGGCCGCCGTGCCGTACAGGAAGCCGAAGGCGATCGCGCGGGTGGCCACCCATGCGCCCTGCGGGTCCTTGAACGCGTCGTACACATGGGAGAACCCGGCCGGCTTGTAGTGCAGCAGCCGGCCCTGCTGATTCCAGCGGACGAAGTCCTGCAGTGTCTGCAGCTGTACGACATCGGGGACGAGGGTGCCGGTGGCGAACTGGTTGTCGACGCGGACGTCGTGGTACTTGCTGTAGTCGACGATCAGCGTCAGGTCCATGTCCGGGAAGCGGGCCTTGAAGGCCGCCTTGGTGCCATCCTGCTGGGTCGGCGTGTCGCCGCCGGCGTAGACGACGAGCTTCCCGCCCTCCGCGAGGGCGGCCCGGTACAGCTCGTCGAGTGTCCGCGACTCCTCGGATCGGACCGAGCGCCGGGACGCGGCGGGAGAGGCCGAGGCCGGGACGGCTGAGGCGCCGAGCGCACCGGCGCCGAGGGCGGCACCGGCACCGACGGTGAGGACACGTCGTCTGCTGGGAAACGTGGGCATGCCGAGGAGACCTCTCTCATGGGGGGTGTGCAACGCCCGGCACAACAGGGCAACGGGCGATGAGCTGAGGCCATTGTGCTGAGCCCGAGCCCGGCTTCGCGTCGTCCGTTCGGCGCGACGGGCCCTCCCGGAGGTGGAAGCCGTGTTCAACCGTTCGGTTGAACGGCCCTGCCGTGTCTGCGGTGTTCGGCTACGCGGGGAGGGGCGCGGAGGCCGGGCGCGGCACCGGCCCGGGAGCGAGTGAGCCTCGTCGGCTCAGTCGCGGCAGCGGGGTTCGGCATCACCGCCGGCAACGCCTGCGGCGGCAACGACGGCGCCGCGGCCCTCGTCGTCGCAAGCGACACCGCGGCGGCCACCGCGGGCCTGCTCCCGCCGGCCACCGTACGGTCCTGGGCGTCCGTCGGCGTCGACCCGCGGAGACCGGGCTCGCGCCGGTCAGGGTGATCCCCAAGGCATTGGCCCGCGCGGGCCTTTCGACCGCCGACGTCGACCTGTACGAGATCAACGAGGCGCTCGCCTCGGTGGCCGTAGCCGCCGTCCGCCTCCTCGACCTCGACCCGGACCGGGTCAACGTGGCATCGATGTGGCCCGGCGGCGGGATGGGATCGGCGATGGTGGTCGAGGTGCCCCGGTAGAAGCGCCCCCAAGGGACCACCGCGGACGACCACTGCAGGTGACTCTGCAGGAGAAATAGCAAAGGCAAGGAGGTCACGCGCTCCTTGCCACTCTTAACTTATAGCGCACCAGGGGGCTTGCGGCAAGGCCCCGGTGATGCCGCAGAATCGCCCCTCGTAGCTGGAGTCTGCGGAAAAACGGGGCTGAGAAATGCGTGTGTTGTTGTCGGCGTACGGGTCGCGCGGGGACGTCGAACCGCTGGTGGGACCCGCGATGCGATTGCGGGAAGTCGGCGCGGAGGTGCGGGTGTGCGTCCCGCCGGACGAGGAGTTCGCGAAGCTGTCGGCCCCGAAGCCGCTGCTCGATGTGGCCGGCCGAGAAAGGCCGCCCGTGTCCGCCTGAGGCAGGCGGGAACGTCGAGCCAGAACCCGTCGAGCGAGTTCGTCACGCACGTCCGGAAGCCTTGCCGCGCGCAAGGGCCGCAAGCGGCCCTCAGATCGGAGCCATTGAAGTGAACCCCCTGACCACCAGCGCGTTCGACCTTCCCGACCGCCTTTCCGCCAAAGCCGACCCGACGCTCGTCGCCGGCGACGAGCAGCACTTCGCTGCCATCGCGGAGTGCCTCAAGCAGGCCATCGCCGAACTGTCCGACCGCCTCGACGACCTGCGCAAGGCGCCCGGCGGCATCGGCCAGGAGGCGATGGACCGGGACATCGAGGTCCACCGGCTGACCGCCCGACTGCGCACCCTGCGCCGCTTCGGCCTGGACCTGTGCCTCGGACACATGGTGAGCGCGGACCACCCCGAGCCCGTGTACGTCGGACGGCTCGGCCTCACCGACAGCGAGGGGCGTCGGCTGCTGGTCGACTGGCGCTCCCCGGCGGCCGAGCCGTTCTTCGGAGCGACCCACGCCAACCCGATGGGCCTGGCAAGCCGGCGCCGCTACCGCTGGACGAACGGCCTGATCAGCGACTACTGGGACGAGGTGTTCACCTCGGACGGGTTCGCCGGGCACGCCGCGCTCGACGACCAGTCCGCCTTCATCGCCAGCCTGGGCAGTGACCGCTCGCCCCGGATGCGGGACGTGCTCGGCACCATCCAGGCCGACCAGGACGCCATCATCCGCGCGGGATCCCGCGGCGCTCTCGTCGTCGACGGCGGTCCGGGCACCGGCAAGACCGTCGTCGCCCTGCACCGCTCCGCCTACCTCCTCCACTCCGACCCTCGCCTCGGTCACCGCCGCGGCGGCGTGCTCTTCGTCGGACCGCACCGGCCCTACCTCGCCTACGTCGCCGACGTCCTGCCCAGCCTCGGCGAGGAGGGCGTGCAGACCTGCACCCTTCGAGACCTCGTCACCGAGGGGGCCGCAGCAGCGATCGAGGCCGATGAGGACGTGGCTTTCCTGAAGTCCTCCGCGGACATGGTCAAGGCGATCGAGACCGCTGTCAGGTTCTACGAGGAGCCGCCCACCAAGGGGTTGACGGTCTCGACGCCGTGGTCCGACCTCCGGCTGAGCGCCGACGACTGGGCCGTGGCGTTCGAGGCGGCGGAAGGTACTGCGCACAACGAGGCGCGCGATCAGATCCTGGAGGAGCTGGTCACGCTGCTGGTGGACAAGTACGACGGGGACACCTCGCCCGACCTGGTCAGCAAGGCGCTGCGGCAGAGCAGGGAGCTGCGCACGGTCCTCAACCGCGCGTGGCCGCTGATCGACGCGGCCGACCTCGTCGGGGACCTGTGGTCGGTCCCCGCCTACCTGCGCAAATGCGCTCCCTGGCTCAGCCGCGACGACGTACACAAGTTGCAGCGCGAGGACACCCAGGCCTGGACGGTGTCCGACCTGCCGCTCCTGGACGCGGCACGGCAGCGGCTCGGCGACCCGGAGTCGGCACGACGCAAGCGCCGGCACGAGGCCGCCGTCGCCGCCGAACGCGAGCGCATGGCCAGGGTCGTCGATGATCTGATCGCGGTCGCCGACGACGAGTACGGGACAGGTCTGGTGACGATGCTGCGCGGCGAGGACTTCCACGACGTCCTGGTCGACGAGAGTGCCATGCCCGGCGCCGACCCGGACCTGCTGGCCGGCCCGTTCGCGCACATCGTCGTGGACGAGGCCCAGGAACTGACCGACGCGGAATGGCAGATGCTGCTGCTCCGCTGCCCGTCCCGGAGCTTCACCATCGTCGGGGACCGCGCGCAGGCCAGGCACGGGTTCACGGAGTCGTGGCAGGAACGGCTCGAACGGGTCGGGCTCGACCGGATCAACCTGGCTTCCTTGAACGTCAACTACCGGACGCCGGAAGAAATCATGGCGGAGGCCGAGCCGGTCATCCGGGCCGCACTCCCGGACGCCAACGTGCCGACCTCCATCCGCAGCAACGACATCCCCGTCGTCCACGGACCTGCTGCGGACCTCAGCCCCGTCCTCGACACCTGGCTCGCCGCACATGCCGAGGGGATCGCCTGTGTCATCGGCGATCCCACCTTCCGGCCGACGACCTCCCGCGTCCGGTCGCTGACCCCTCAGCTGTCCAAGGGGCTCGAGTTCGACCTGGTCGTCCTCATCGACCCGGAGAGGTTCGGCGAGGGCATCGAAGGAGCGGTGGACCGCTACGTCGCGATGACCCGAGCGACCCGACAACTCGTCATCCTCACCACTTCGTGAGGTCGGCGATCTGTCGTTGCGCGGCGCTCAGCGTCGGCGGATGCCCGATTCTCGCCCGGCTGGACGAGATGAAGGAGAGGCTCCGCTAGCGTTCCCCGGCCAGGCTCTGGGTGCCGAGCACGGAGATCAGCGCCAGCTTCTCGGCCGCCTCGGTGCCCGGTTCGGCCGAGTAGACCAGGATGTGCAGGTCGTTGCCCTCCACCCGGAGCAGGTCGCAGTCGAGCGTCAGCAGGCCCACCTGCGGATGCTCGATCGACTTGCGGGAGGCCTCCAGCCTGCCGACGACACCCTCGTCCCACAGCTCGGCGAAGCGCTCGCTCCGGGTGCGCAACTCCGCGATCATGCGGTGCAGTTGCCGGTCGGCGGGATAGCGGGCGGCGGTCGAGCGCAGCTCGGCGACCATGCCGACCTCGAAGGCCCGGTGTTCCTCCGGTGTGTGCCGGACCCGGGTGGGCCGACCGGTGAAGTTCCGCCACACACCGTTGAGTTCGAAGCCCCGCAGGCCGGACGGATCACCCATCAACGCCGCGTACATCGGGTTCACCACCAGCAGCGTCATCGCCGCGTCGGAGACCCCCACAGGCGTGTCCACCAGCCGGTCCAGCAGCCGCTGCACACTGGGCGTGAGGTACCCGGGCACCACATCGGGACCCGGCGACACCAGCTCCGCCAGCCCGTACAGATATCTCCGCTCGTCCCCCGACAACCGCAGCGCCCGGGACAGCGCCTCGACGACCTGCCCGGACGGGTTGGACGCCCGGCCCTGTTCGAGGCGTGTGACGTAGTCGACCGAGATCCCGGCCAGCAGAGCCAGCTCCTCGCGCCGCAGCCCCGCCGCGCGCCGGTGTCCGCCGGCCGGCAGACCGGCCGAGTCGGGGGAGACCCGGTCGCGCCAGCGCCGCAGCGCCTGTCCGAGTTCCGTCGCCGTCATGCCCCCAGTGAACACCGTCGGACGGGGATGTGCCTGGTACCCGCAGTCCCAGGAAGAAGGGTCTTCTGGCTGTCCGCGCAGCGGCGCCGGAGGCTGGACGCATGACGACAACACTCATCACCGGAGCGAACAAGGGTCTTGGCTTCGAGACCGCCCGTCGACTCGTAGCAGCAGGTCACACCGTGTACGTGGGGGCTCGCGACGCCGAGCGCGGACGACGGGCCGCCGAACAGCTCGGCGCCAGGTTCCTCCACCTCGACGTCACCGACGACGCCTCCGTCGAGGCCGCCGCCAAGGCTGTCGAGGCCGGCGGCGGCCTGGACGTGCTGATCAACAACGCCGGGATCGAGACGAGGGGCGAGGGCAACAGCGTGCCCACCGCCGCGACCGTGACCGCCGCCCAGATGCGCAACACCTTCGAGACGAACGTCTTCGGCGTCGTCCGTGTCACCCACGCCTTCCTGCCGCTGCTGGAGCGATCGGCGACCCCGGTCGTGGTCAACGTCAGCAGCGGCCTGGCCTCGCTGACCCACCTCTCCGATCCGGACCACCCCGCGCACTTCTACCCGGGCGTCGCCTACCCGGCCTCGAAGACGACGGTCAACATGCTCACCGTGCAGTACGCGAAGGCCTTCCCGAGCATGCGGATCAACGCCGTCGAGCCCGGCTTCACGAAGACGGACCTCAACGGGAACACCGGCGTCCAGACCGTCGAGGAGGGGGCCGAGATCATCGTCCGCATGGCGCAGGTGGGTCCCGACGGGCCCACCGGAGGCTACTTCGACGCCAAGGGCGCACTGCCCTGGTGAGCCACAGCTGAACGAGCCGTGGCGCCGCGCCCCCCATTTCCGTCTTCGTAGCCCTGCAACAGGGCAGATCATGCGGGCCCGGAACCTACCGAACGAGCTCCCAGTCCTGCGAGCCGTCCGCGACCGCGTTCTGCAGGGTGAGGGGCGCGCCGGCGGAAGCGCCCGTCAGGTACAGGCTCGTGTTCTTGACGGCCTGCAGCCGGTAGAACCCGTCGCCGGCCTTGACGAGGTTCCAGCTGCCGGTGTCGCTGTTGTCGACCCACTGGCCGATCCTCTGGCCGGCCGTCGCGTTCCCGGTCCAGATGGCCGCGGCACGGCCGCCCGACTTGTTCAGGAGGGTCTTTCCGCCGTTGGGCTCGGTCACGACGTGCCAGTACTGGGTGTCCGGGTTCGCCGCCGAACCGGGGCTCTCCAGCACGACGTCGGGCACGTCCGCGTTGCCGATGTTCGCGTCGTTGGTGTGGTTCCCGGTGCCGATCACCTGGCCGGTCCTGCGGTTCACCAACTGGTAGTAGGTGCCGTTCGAACGGCCGAGATCAACCTCGGCGTAAGCGAGCGTCGAGGTGCCCTGGTTGTTGAGTACGGCGATGCGGCCGGTGCCCATGACGTACTGCAGGTTGCGGCTGTAGCCGGCCGGCGAGGTCGTCTGGTACTCCTTCCACGCGCCGTCACTGCGTCCGCTGTCGTTGACCCAGACGTTGCCGCTGCCGGCCGCGTTGTAGACCAGGCGCCCGTCGGGAAGCCCGATGACGACCGGGCTGCCGCCCGTGGCGAGCGGGTGGGAGCCGGTGGCAACCGGCAGCGAGGTGACGCTCTCCCCGGTGGGGGAGCCGCGGTAGAACTCCAACGGGCTGTCGGCGACGCGGTATCTGACGTTGGCTCCGCCGCCCCAGTACTCGTAGGTGAGCAGCCACTTGCCGTCCGTCGTCCGCACGACGTTCGTCATGCCCGGCCGTCCGCCGCCGATCTCCGTCCTGCCGCCGCCCATGTCCTCGGTCAGGCCCGCGATGTCGACGACGGGAGAGCTCCACCCCGCACTGCGGCCGTCCCATGTCCGGTGAACGAGGATCTGGCCGAGCGAGTCCTTGGCGGTGTCGTTCGCGGGGTCCGGTGTCGGGACGCCGGTGGCCGGATCGAAGCCGGCGTAGTCGTTCTCGTCCGAGTAGTAGCAGACGAGCCGGCCCTTGTAGACCATCAGATAGGGCTCCCAGAGGGGGTCCACCTGCTTGTTCGTGTTCGCGGCGGCGATGTTCTGGCCGGTCGCGCCCGCGCTGCCGCCCTGCCAGCCGCCCGTCGCGACGACGTTGACCACCTTCCACGTCGTGCCTTCGTCGGTGCTGGAGTACAGGGCGATCGCCAGGTCGCTGCGGTCTCCGTCGTTGGACGGCGTCCAGTTCGGGTCGGCTGCCTTGTGCTCCTTGTAGTAGTGGTCGTCACCCGACACGACACTCGCGAGAAGCAGCGTGCCCCGCTTCAGGGCTCCGACGTCCTGCGGAAGCGTGTACAGGTAGGGGTTGGTCCAGTTGCTCGTGTACTTCGCGTACTTGGGGTCGCGGGAGAGATACGCCGGGGCCTTGACCTCGGACAGCGGCTGCCACGTCGTGCCGCGGTCGTCGCTCTTGTAGACCGGGAGAGTCTGCCGGTCGGCGCTTCCCGTTGCCGACACGACTGTGGACTTCTCGAACGACGCGACCAGCCGGCCGCTCGGCAGCTGCGCCGACTTCGGGTAGATCGCGCAGTTCCCCCGGCCCTTGAGACAGGGCTCGTTCCCGAGTTGGTAGAGGATCCCGCCCGTCGGGTCGTATGCCTGCGCACTGGCCATGGGTACGGCCAGCATCGCCGATGCCGCGACGAACGTTCCCAGCGCCTTTCCCAGGGTTCTCTTCTGCACAGCCTCTCCTTTGAGGTTGGTGGTTGAAGGGTTGACGGTTGGTCGCCGTGATGCCTGGCCGACCGGGTGAAGGAGTGATGTCGTTGGGCCCGCCCTAAGCCGCCGGGTTGTCCGCGGCGGTGCTGACGTCCGCACCGGCGAACACCCGCACGTCCCATGGGCCGAGCTCCAGCGCGGCGCCCGCGGGAACGAGGGAACCGCCGTCCAGGACGTCGGTCAGACGCACCGGAGCGGGGATGCGCGTCGGCTCCCAGCTCCAGTTGTGGATCACGTGGACCCGGCGGCCCTCGGGCGAGGTCCCGGTGGTCGCGGTGACGGTTTCCGGCAGGTCGCGCCAGCCGCTGTTCGCCAAGGGGGCGAGCCACTCGGCCAGCGCCCGCGCCAGGCCCCGGCCCGGTACCGTCCCGACGCACGTGATGCGGCCCGCACCGTGGCCGCGGGTGGTGACGGCGGGCCAACGGCCGAAGTGCGGGTGGTCGTACGCGGCGAGCACCTCGGCGTCCAGGACGGTCAGGCCGTCGGCCCAGTGCGTGGCGGTCGCACCCTCGGGCAGGTCGAGCGGACCGCCGGGGGTGGCGTTGACCGGGAGGTCGCGTACCAGATTGCTGAACTCGTCGTACGTGACGCCCGCGGCCTCGGCCAGGCGTCCGGGCGCCGTTTCGAGCCGCGCCCTGGCCTCCTGGTCGGCGTACGCGGTGCGCGGGCCGAGCACCAGGTGGCCGCCCGCGTGGGCGTAGGCGGCGAGCCAGTCGACCGTCGCGTCGTCGGCGACGTACAGGGCCGGTGCCACCAGGACCGGGTGGCGTCGTACGGCTTCCTCGGGTGTCATCCCCGCCTGCTCGCCGCTCGGGTCGTGCAACTGCCGTGCGTGGACGATGCGGACCTGGCATCCCGCGTCGAAGGCGCCCCGGTAGAAGGGGTCGAAGATGCGGTGGTAGGCGGCGGGGTCCGGATCGCCGTCGGCGGTCGCCAGAGGCGGATACTTCTGCATCAGCCACTTGCTCGGCGTCGAGTAGACCATCGTGATGTCGGCGTCCGGTTCCAGGCCGGCGACCAGCGGTCCGGCGGTCTCGAACTCGGCGCCCAGGCGCGCCAGTTCGGCATACGTACGGCCGGGCCGGCCGCTGTGCGGCAGGACGCCGCCCCAGTAGGTCTCCGCGCCGAAGCGCAATGTCTGCCACTGCCAGTACTCGATCATCCGCGCGCCGCGCGCCACGTGCGCCCAGGCGGTCTGGCGCCATTGGCCGTCGTAGCCGGGGCGGTTGTCCCAGGGGAAGCCGATGGAGCTCGCGTTGGTCTCGGTGACGAGGAACGGCGCCTGGCGGGAGGAGAACATCCAGTCCGCCGTCTGGTACATGGACCAGACACCGGTGGTCTTCCAGATCTGCTCGTGGTGCTCGGGTGTCGGGTCGGGGAGCAGCAGGCCGTCCTGCATGTCGTAGTACGGGTTGCCCGACGCGATGTCGAGGCGGGCGGACAGCTCGTCGTCCGCCACGCCCTGGCGGGTGTAGGAGATGCACGTGGTGACGAAGTGCTCGGGGTGGGCGTACTCGCGCACGAGGTCGGCCTGCCAGCCGATGAACTCCGTGACCTGGCGGGCCTGGAACTCCCGCCAGGCGACGTCGTACTGGGGCTGGTTGTTGCCGTCCGGGGTCCACAGGTCGGCCCAGGTGGACAGGCGGTGCGACCAGTAGACCAGGCCCCACTCGCGGTTGAGGGTCTCGACGTCGCCGTACTTCGCGCGCAGGTGGTCGACGAAGCGCTGGAAGACTCCGTGGTTGTGGAACAGGTGCAGGCCCGGTTCGTTGTCCACCTGCCAGCCGATGACCGCCGGGTGGTCGGCGTACCGGGCGACGACCTTGCGGATCACCCGCTCGGCATGGAAGCGGAAGGCGGGGTGGGTGAAGTCGGCCTCCTGCCGGCCGCCCCAGCCGATGCGCTGCCCGGTTGCCTGCTCCCCGGCGATCTCCGGGTACTGGCGGGCCAGCCACGACGGCACGGCGTACGTGGGTGTGCCGAGGATGACGGAGATGCCGCGCTCGTGGGCGCCGTCCAGGACGGGCTGCAGCCAGTCGAGGTCGAAGCGGCCGTTCTCCGGTTCCCAGGTCGACCAGACCGACTCGCCGACCCGGATCACGTTGAAGTGGGCCTCGGCCATCAGGTCGAGGTCGGTCTTCAGCCGTTCGTCGGGGCGCAGTTCGGGGTCGTAGGCGGGCGTGTACTCGTGGTAGTACGCGGCCCCGAAAAGGACGTGGGCGGGCAGATCCGCCATGAAGACAACCTCCGGTGAAGAGTGGGTCACTGCTTGACGCTTCCGGTGGCCAGACCGCTCTGCCAGTAGCGCTGCAGCAGCAGGAAGGCCACGACGAGGGGGACGATGGAGATCAGGGACCCGGTCACCACGAGCGCGAGCAGGTCGCTGCTGGCTCCGGCCCCGCCGTTCTGCGCCTGGGCGGCCCAGGACGACAGGCCGACCGTGATGGGGTACAGCTTCGGGTCGTTGAGCATGATCAGCGGCAGGAAGTAGTTGTTCCAGGTCGCCACGAGCGTGAACAGCACGACGGTGACCAGACCGGGTGCCAGCAGCCTGAGGACGATCCGGAAGAAGATCCGGGCCTCGCCGGCCCCGTCGATCCGGGCGGCTTCGAGGACGCTGTCGGGGACGGCGTCCTGCGCGTAGACGCGCATGAGGTACAGGCCGAAGGGGTTGACCAGCGACGGCAGGATGACCGCCCAGGGGGTGTTGACCAGGCCCGCCTTCGCGAACAGCAGGTAGGTCGGGATCGCCAGGGCGGTGGCGGGGACCATGACGGCGCCGAGGACCAGGCTGAAGGCGGCGCGGTCCCCGCGGAAGCGGAACTTGGCGAACCCGTACCCGCCGGAGGCGGCGAGCAGAGCGGCGCCGACTGCGCTGACCACGGCGTACATCACCGTGTTGAGCAGCCAGTGGACGAAGACGCCGTCGTCCTGGGTGAACGTCGCCCTGACGTTGGTCAGCAGCTGAGGGGTGTGCGAGAACCACAGGCCGAAGCTGTTGAAGAGGTCCTGGGTGCTCTTGGTGGAGGCGATCAGCAGCCAGAACAGCGGCAGCAGGAAGTAGGCCAGGACGGCCAGCATGGCGATCGTGAGCGGGGTGCTGCGGCGACGGGCCGACGGCTTGCGCCGCGCGCGATGTGCGGTGGGAGCCCGGGACGGCGCCGGGGCGGCGGTGGCCGGCGGCGATGTGGTCGTCACGGCGTCCTCCTGCGGTTGGCGGTCAGCAGCACGGCGTAGGAGGCGATGACGATGACCAGGCCGAGGAGGAAGGAGACCGTGGCCGCGTAGTTGAGCTGCTGGCCGGTGAAGGCGAGGGAGTAGGCGTACAGGTTGGCGGTGTAGGAGCTGCTGATGACGTCCGGCGCGATCTTCATCAGCAGGTTCGGCTCGTTGAAGAGCTGGAAGCTGCCGATCACGGAGAACAGGACGGTCAGCAGCAGGGCGGGCTTGAGCGCGGGAAGCTTGATCGACCAGGCGATGCGCCAGGCACCCGCGCCGTCCATCGCGGCGGCCTCGTACAGGTCCTGGGGGATGGTCCGCAGGGCCGCGTACAGAATGATCATGTTGTAGCCGACGAACTCCCAGGTCACGATGTTCGCGAGGCTGCCCAGCATCCAGCCGTCGCTGAGGAAGTGCGGGGCGGGCAGGTCCAGATTGCGGCTGAGCTGCGCGAAGGGACCGAAGTCGGGGCCGTACAGGTAGCCCCACATGAGCGCGGCGACCACACTCGGGACGGCGTACGGCACGAAGATGCCCAGCCGGATCACACGGGCCAGCCTCAGCAGACCGCTGTCCAGCGCGAGGGCGAACAGCAGGGCCAGCAGCAGCATCAGCGGGACCTGGAGCACGAAGAACTCCGCGACCCGCAGGACACCGTCGTGCAGGAGGGGGTCCTTGACGGCCTTGACGTAGTTGTCCAGGCCGACGAACACCGTTCCGCCGATGAGGCGTTGCTGGAAGAGGCTGAGGTAGGCGGCGTAGCCGAGGGGCGCGAGGAAGAGCAGGGCGAAGAGGACCAGGAACGGTGCGACGAACAGGGGTCCTGCCGAGCGGTGGCCCGGCGGCCCGGCTCGCCGCCTCGGGCGCTTGGCAGGTGCCGTGGTGGTGGCCATGTCAGGCTCCCTTGACCGTGAAGCCCTGGTTCTTGGCGTACGTGGTGATCCGCGACTGCCATGTGCCGAGCGCGGTGACGGTGTCGGACCTGCCGGCGAGGGACTTGCCGACCGTCTCGGTCCAGTCGGTGGCGACCTGGTCGAGGAACGGGGGCCACTGGAAGTCGGGGGAGACCGTGTCGCTGATGCCGGCGAACACCTGGTTGACCTTCTGGCCGCCGTAGAAGGCGGGCGCGTCGCCGGCGAAGTCCGCGTCGGCCAGCATGCTCTTGGTCGCGGGGAAGAAGAACTGCTTGGTGGCGAACAGCTTTGCGCTGGCGGGGTCGCTGTTGAGGAACTGCGCGAACATCGCCGCCGCGACAGCGTTCTTGGTGTTCTTGAGGACGGCTGTGGTCGAGCCGCCCCAGTTGCCCGAGACCGGCTTGGCGGCGTCCCACTGCGGCAGCGGCGCGGCACGCCACTTGCCCGCGGTGGACTTCGCCGAACCGGACAGGAAGGCCGGGCCCCAGGCCGCCGTGAGCCAGGTGGCGTACTTGCCCTTGTTGAACCCGGAGTACCAGCCCTCGGTGAAGTCCGGGTCGGTGCTGATGACCCCTTCCTTCGCCAGGCCGCCCCAGAACTTCCCGAGCTTCCGGGAGATCGCGTCGTCGACACTGATGGACAGGGTGCTCTTGCCGGAGGTCGTGTACGGCTTGGCGCCCGCCTGCCACAACAGGCCGTGCCAGGCCGCCGGTTCGTTCGCCGACAGGTTGGTCAGATACACGTCCGGGTCGGCCTTGTGGAGCTTGCGGGCCGCGGCGGCGAACTCGTCCCAGGTGCCCGGCACCTGGATGCCGTGCTTGTCGAAGATGTCCTTGCGGTACAGCATGCCCATCGGGCCGGTGTCCTGCGGGATCGCCCAGACCTCGCCGCCCGGACCGCTGACCTGGCCCCAGGTCCAGTCGACGAACTTGTCCTTGAGCGCGGAGGCGCCGTACGGGCTCAGGTCGAGAAGGCTGCCCGTGATCGTGAACGTCGGCACCGCCTGGTACTCGATCTGCGCCAGGTCCGGGGCGCCGGTGCCGGCCTTGAGGGCGGTACGCAGCTTCGTGTAGTGCGCCACGCCCTGACCGGCGTTGACGACCTTGACCTTGATCGCCGGGTACTTCTTCTCGAAGAGTGCGACCTCCGCGGCGATGTTCGGAACCCATGTCCAGAACGTCAGCTCGGTCGGCGTCTTCATCGCCTTGTCGATGTCGGCCTGACTGACCGGCTTGGCCGAGGTGGTGCTGCCGGTGTCGTCCCCGCCGCCGCACGCGGACAGGGCGGCGCCGAGGGACACCGCCCCGGTGGCGGTGAGGAACAGACGGCGGCTCATGGCGGACGGGTGGGTGAAGGATCTGGGCATGGTGAACTCCGGCCGATGGCGAAGGGAACGGCGCACCTGGCGAGGGCGCGACGCACGGGTGAGGGAGGGAGAGTGATACGGGTGAGGAGGGGAGAGCGGTGCTCTCGCGTTAGAGCTGCGCGGATGTGGCTACCGGGGCATTGGGGTCGCCATGTTCAGGTGCGGTCCGCGCGGGGTGTGTCCGGCGCACGCCGAGCGTGCGGCGCGGCGGGAAGTGCACGGTGGGTTGGGTGTGCCACCCGGGGCTGAGAAGTGTTGAGCAGGAGAGAGCGGTGAGGGGATCGGAGAAGGCGGCGAGGGGACGGGATCAAGGGCGAGGAGACGGTGCGTCCGTGACCGGAGGCGCATGCGCCCCGCCGAGCGAACGCGAAGCCGCGCGGCGCCCGCGCCCCTGAGCCTCGGTGGGCGGCGGGGGAGCGGTCGAGGAACGGACGATGAGGTCGACCGGCGGGTCGTTCGCCGGTGGCAGTTCCACGTCCGGCTTCTCGATGGCCTGCACGAGAAGCCGTAGTCCCTCCTGTGCCACGGCGTCGAACGGCTGACGCACGGTGGTCAACGGAGGGGTCACATAGGCGGCGACGGGGATGTCGTCGAAGCCGACCACGCTGACGTCTTCCGGTACACGCAGACCGGCTTCAGTCAGCGCCCGCATCAGGCCGATGGCCATGTCGTCGTTCGCGGCGAACACCGCGGTGACCTCGCCACCGGCGGCCAGTTCGCGGCCCGCCGAGTAGCCGGACGCGGCCGACCAGTCGCCCTCCAGGACGGGTGGCTGGTGCCTGCCGTGTGCCGTGAGGGCGGCCCGCCAGCCGGCGAGGCGGTCCCGCGCGGCGAACCAGCGCTGTGGGCCAGTGATGTGATGGACCGTCACATGGCCCAGGTCCAGAAGGTGTTCGGTAGCCGCGCGGGCCAAGGACTCGGACCCGACACCCGTGGCGACCGCCCGGGGCCCGGCCAGTGCCGCCGGTGCGCCCAGGACCAGGACCGGCACGTCGACGCCGAGGGAGGCGGCACCCCCGTCCCCCTCGTCGATCGGTTCGGAGACGACGATGCCGTCCACGCCCTGTTCGAGAAGGGACTCCACGGCACCGGCAACGCCTCCCGGGTCGCCTTCCAGCGTGTTGACCACCCGCAGGGCATAGCCCGCGTCCCGGGCGGCCCGCTCGATGCCGATGAGCAGCGAGGCGGGACCGTACAGGGCGGTGCCCAGCGCGACCACGCCGATGGACCGGGTCCGGCCGGAGGCCAGTGCCCGGGCCGCGTTGTTCAACCGGTAGCCGAGTTCTTCGGCGGCATGGAGAACACGTTGACGCGCCTCGGTGGAGACGTACTGCTCCCCGTTGAAGACCCGGGACACCGTCTTCTGGGAGACCCCTGCCAGCCGGGCCACGTCCACACCGCGCGGCGCGGCGGAGCCACCGCTCCGTGCCTCTCCTCGCGCCATGGTGTCTCCCTGTGTTCGACGGCCTGAATCCTAGCGAGTCACCAGCCGGTCGCGTGTGTGACTGCGCTGTCATGACTGCGCAGTCATATGTACGCACCGAAAGCGGACTCGTCAAGGGATCGCGCAGGAATCCATCGTTCACGGGCGGCAACGGGAGGCGGGTTTCACCCGCAGACCGGTGTCACCACGCAGTGGGGCGTCAGTCCGGACGGGTGTCACCGTTGCCCGGTGACACCCGTCGTCGTCACGTCCTCGAACGGTGCGTCGAGGTGGGGGAGGCGGAAGCGTGCCACGCTTCCGTGTCCTCGTGATCCCCGAGCACCCAGCGCTGGGGGCCCGAGCCGTCGCGGTCGGCCACGACCACGTGAGCGTGCCTTCTGCCGGACTTCGCGGCCAGGGCAAGATCCTGGCTCCGGCGGAGCAGGAGTTCCCCGCTGCCGGTCAGGATGTACGCCGCCTCCCCCGCGTGTACGGCACAGGGGGCGACCCGGACGCTTCGGGCCTCGGGGTCGGCCGCCAGGCACAGGGCCGGGTCGGCGGTGCTGCGCAGCACACCGTCGAACTCGTACGACCACTGCTGGGACCCGGCCGACGAACACTCCGTCAGCCGGATGCCCGTGCCGGACGACGACTGGCCGACCTTGATGGCCAGACAGCGGCCGGTGGCGACGTTGCGCAGACTGCCCTGGGTGCCGGCGCCGGGTTCTGCGAGAGAGGCGCCGGCCGCGGACGCGGTGGCCGGCAGCCCGGTGGCGCCGGGGCGGGGGAAGCCGACGGCGGGGATGCCCCAGGTGGCGCTGGGTCGGGGGAGCCCGTCGTCGTCGGACCAGCCGTGGGCCGCCAGGACAGCTGCCAGCAGGGCGAGCGAGGCGAGGCCGACGGCGACGGCGGCGGCCGTGTGCCTGCGCTCGGATGCGGTGCGGTGTCGGCCGGCCGGGGCCGGGGGTGCCGGTGCCGCGGCCGGCTCCGCTGCGGGCGACCACGGTTCGAGGGCGCCGCGGCCGGGCCGTGAGGCGAGATAGCGCCGGCCGCCCCAGCCGAGTACGGCATCGGCCAGAAGAAGCCCCAACCCGCCCTCGAAATGGCCGAGTTGATCGGCGGCATACCGGCAGTGGGTGCACTGAGCCAGATGCTGTTGCACATCGGGGAGCAATGTACCGCCGCGGCGGATGGGTACGTCGAGAAGACGGTTGTAGAAGCGGCATTCCGGGGACGGTGCGAGTTCCTTGTGTGCGCGTACCAGGCCCACCCGGAATTGTTCGCGAACCTGCTCGGCGGCGACCCTTGCGGTGGCCGTGTCAATTCCGAGCAGACCGGCGGGTATGTTTATGGGTTCCGCCTCGACCTCGGTATGCCAGAGAAGGCATTGGGAGGCACCGGGCAGTGCGGTGAAGGCGCGCTCGGCGAGCCGTCGACTCGCGGGTGCTCCGGGCTTCGCCGAGTGCAGACCACGGCCGCCGGTGGGTTTGCGCAGTTCTGGTATGGCTGCGCATATTCCGTCATCCGCGGCCCAGGTGCGGACGGTCTCCCGGACCGCCACCAGTAGCTGCGGCCGCAGGGCGCCGCTGGGCGGCGTGCCGCCCGTGAGCCGGCCCAGTACCTGGTGAAAGGCGCTGGTGGCGACGAGTTGGGCGGTAGGGGTGGCGGAGGCCAGGCAGAGCAGTGCGTAGTCGCGGGCGGGCAGCCAGTGTCGGGCCAGCAACAGGGCTACCGCATAGTGCCGTTCGCCGTCCTTGCCGCGGAGTTGGGCGACGAGGTCTCGATCCGACTTCCCAGGGACAGGCCCGGGGCGGGGCGGGTACGGCGGACGTGGGGGGTAAACGGACTGCACGGGACCAATTCCTTTCCATTCGCAGGGCGGCATGCGAAATGACGTCCTGTCGGAAAGCGGGGGGTGATTGGTGCATACCTTAAGAGGCGGTCCTGCCGACTGGTTCTGGCCTCGACCGTCCCAAGGGGAGGCTTACCTTTGCACACGCGCCTCACGCGAAACAAGAACTTCGACTGACCCATCTTCAAAGTCCTCGGCCTATTGAGATGTTACCGGCGGTATCCGCACTCGCATTCGACGCAAGGGGTACGGGGCGGTCAACTTGTGCACGTGACAGGCCGGACAGCGCACCAAATCTCCAATGGCCGTTGTCGTCGTCGCGGGCGCAGGCGCGGGGCTGTGCCGTCACGCTTCGGCGGACGGAGGAGGCCGTGCCGCGTCCGGGGCCCCGGGCCCCGGACCCCGATCCGGGCCGTCACGGATCCCTGACCATGATGGTGCGATGACCATTCAACCGATCAGCAGTACACGGCAGATGCCCGCGGGGCTCGTCGCGCTCGCGCTCGGCAGTTTCGGGATCGGCCTGACCGAGTTCGTGATAGCCGGGCTGTTGCCGCAAGTGGGGCGGAGCCTGTCGGTGTCCGAGGCCGCCGCAGGATGGCTGATATCCGGGTACGCCCTGACGGTCGCGGTCGGCGCCATGGTGGTGACCGCCGCCACCGCCGCTCTGCCCCGCAAACCGGTGCTGGTCGGGTTGGTGGCGCTGTTCGTCGTCGGCAATCTGCTGTCCGCCGTCGCACCGAACTATCCCGTGATGCTGGGCGGACGCGTGGTCGCGGCCCTCTGCCACGGCTCGTTCTTCGGCCTCGGCTCGCTCGTCGCCCGGCGCATGGTCGCTCCCGAACGGGCGTCGAGGGCGGTGGCCGTGATGTTCGCCGGGCTGACGGTCGCGAACGTGCTGGGCGTACCGTTCGGCGCCCTGGTCGGCGAACGGTGGGGCTGGCGTGCCACGTTCTGGGCGATCACCTGCATCGGAGTCGTCGCTGCGGTCGCCATCGCCGTGTTCGTGCCGGGCTGGGCCGGCGCCGTGAACCGGCGTCCTCCGCCGGGTTCCGGCACGGTCACCGGCCGGACCGACGGGCTGCGCGGCCAACTGCGGGCCTTCCGCTCGGGGCAGGTGTGGCTGACCCTCGCCGCCACCGCGCTCGGCTACGGCGGGATGTTCGGCGCGTTCAGCTATCTCGCCTACACCTTCACCGAGGTCACCGGGTTCTCCAGCACCGATGTCGCCTGGCTGCTCGTCGTGTACGGCAGCGGCCTCGTCATCGGGAACGTGGCCGGAGGACGGGCCGCCGACCGCAATCGCGACCTCACCCTGATCGTTTCCCTGGCCGGTCTCGGCGCCACCCTCGCCGCGTTCGGGCTGCTGGCGGCCAGCCCTGTCGCGTCGGTCGTCCTGGTCTTCCTGACGGGGGTGTTCGGGTTCGCCAGTGTTCCCGGCATGATCACCCGGGTCACCGACCACGCCCACGGGGTACCGCTCGCCGCGAGCGCCAACGTATCCGCCTCCAACGTCGGCAACGCCCTGGGCGCCTGGCTGGGCGGCCTCGCCATCAGCACCGGCCTCGGCTACACGGCTCCGCTGTACGTCGGCGCCGTCATCGTCCTGACGGGGCTCGCCGTGATGACGGTCGCCGCACGTCGATCGGATCGGTCGGGGCCCGGGAGCGTCCCGGACCTCGGGCTCGCCCAGGACCCGGCGTCCGCGGACCGACGGTGAGACAGGGCCGTCCGCGCGGCGGACGGGGTCGGGTCCGAGGGCTGCTTTCGCACCACCGGCCGCCGCGCGTCACTCTCCCCGCATCCAGGCCCGGGTCCCGAACGAGGCACACGCCCGCGACGCCACGGCGGCCGCGGCGCGAAGGGCCTCGACGAAGCCGGGTGCCGTCAACTCGCCCTGAAGCGCGAGGTGATAGGTGAGGGCGCCGTGCAGGACGTCACCCGCGCCCAGGGTGTCCGCGACCCGTACGGCAGGCACGTCCACCGTGCCGCTGTCGTCGGGGCCCGCCCACACGAGAGGCTGTCCTCCCCGGCTGACCGCCGACCAGGCGACGCCGTGCTCCCGGAGGAACCGCAGGGTGTCCGCCGGAGTGATCGCACCGGGTGGGTGGAAGTCGTCCGAGCAGACGGCCACGTCGATCGACGGCAGCAGGCTCTCCGTACCGGCCTTCCAACTGCCGCCGTCGAGAACCGTCCGACGGCCGACGGCACGCGCGGTGCGGGCGGCAGCCATGGCCAACTCCATGTGGTGGCCGTCGAGTTCGAGAATGTCGCAGGCCGCCACCGACGCGTCGAGATCGTCGGGCGGGCCGAGCCGGTACCCCGTCGCATTGGTCGAGGCGACGGCACGGTCCCCGCTGGAGGCGGTCACCAGGATGGAGGACACGGCGGGCGGATCGACCGACTCGGCGGCCAGGTCCGACACCATCACACCCAGGCGCTCCAGGTCCGCGGCGACAGCAACTCCCAGCGGATGGGAGCCGATCGCGGTGAGCAGCGTGGCCGCGCCGCCCAGGTGGGCGAAGGCCGCGGCGGCGTTCGCGGCGGGCCCGCCGGCCGCCACGGTCTGATCGCGAGCCGTCACCTTCTCGTCGGACCCCGGCACATGGTCCAGGAGTTGGATGACATCCAGTGTGCACAGCCCGACGAACAGACCCACAGGGCGTGCCCGCGCCGTCGTCACTCCCGGCCTCCGTCCCGACACCGTCAAGGTTTCCCCACTCTTCCCGCCGAATCGTCGGCGCCGCGTCAACGTATGCTCCGACCGTGGCTGAGACCGAACTCCTGCGGCTTCCCGACATGCCGCTGCACGATCCGTTCATCGTCGCCGACAGCGACACCCGCACCTACTACCTCTACACGTCCAACGAACCGTCCGTGTCGGGCGTGGACGGCATCGGCACGATGGTCTACCGCAGCCACGACCTGCGTGACTGGACGCGCCCCGTCGTTGTCTTCCTGACCGCCGAACAAAAAGGAATCTGGGCGACCGACGGCGCCTGGGCGCCCGAGGTGCACGCCTGGGGCGACAAGTACTACCTCTTCACCACGCTGCACAACGAGGACGAAAAGCTCCCGGTGCCCCCACCGAACCGCTGGGGCACGCCGTTCCAGATCCCGAACCACCGACGCGGCACCGTCACCGCCGTATCCGACTCGCTGCTCGGCCCGTTCACGGTCGTCGACCCCGCACGGCCCACCCCGCCCGAGAACCTCATGACCCTCGACGGCACGCTCCACGTCGACCCCTCCGGACAGCCCTGGATGGTCTACGCACACGAGTGGCTGCAGACCATCGACGGAACCATGGAAGCGATCCGCCTTGCCCCGGACCTCACCCGGACCATCGGCGAACCCGTCTTCCTGTTCAAGGGCTCGGACGCACCCTGGCTCAGCGAGCAGATCCCCGGCGGCACGCCGCATCAGCTCCCGCCGTACATCACCGACGGACCGCAGCTGCACCGCACCCCCGACGGGTCCCTGCTCATGCTGTGGTCGACGTACGAGAAGAACGTGGCGGGCAGCGACGGCACGATCAGCGGCGGCTATGTGCAGACCTACGCCGTCTCGGAGTCCGGCGACATCACAGGGCCGTGGCAGCAGCGCCGGCCGTTGGTCCGGGACGACAGCGGGCACGGCATGCTGTTCGCCTCCTTCGACGGCAGGCTGATGATGGTCCTGCACCGTCCCTTCGACAACGCCCGGGGCAAGCTGTACGAGATGCAGCTCCATGGCCACGAGCTACGGGTGCTGCGCCAGTGCACCGATCTCGACGGCGGGGACTGACAGCGGCCCGGCGAACGACAGCGGTCCGACGAGGGCTCGGCAGTCGCCTCCGGTCGGCTGCCGACCGGGACATACCGCCGTTCACGTGCTCATGAGCTCACCTGAGCCGCTCGGCGCGGCCCCTCGCGGGCCGCCGTACCGGGGAGGCAGAAACCGGATGAGAACTCGTACATGTCTCAGGTGGGCGCCGCCCTTCTCGCCGCGGTCGCCGACGAACTGGTGCTGAGCGTCCTGACCGTACGCAGTGTCCGGTGTCGTGGTCGTCGCGCGGTGGGGGCGATCAGCTGACGTGTGCGGCGATGGTCCGGGCGCACTCCATCGGTTCGGCGTGGGTGGTGTCCACCTCCAGGTCGTAGGCCATGCCTCGGTGGACCATGTCCGCCTGTGCAGCTGCCATTCCGATGACCCGGTCGCCGCGTGCGACCTCACGGTCCGCGGCAACCGCACGGTCACACCGCACGCCGATCCAGAGCACCCGCCGTTCGCCCAGGGCCTTCTGCCATCGCTGCTGTGAGTCCGCTCCGCCGAGGAAGACCTCGTCGACGATGACCCTGGCGCCCGCGCGGGCCATCGCGGCGACCCCCTCGATCCAGGCGGCCTCCAGCGTCCGGAACTCCGGCCCGACGATCACCTCTCCGTCCGGGGCGAACTCGATCCCGGCATCGGATGCCCGCATGGAGGCGGGCATCGCCTCGACCAGCGTGTCCGTCCCCAGCGCCAGCCACGGGTTCGGCAGGACCGCCTGCAGGCACCGGACGATCCCGGACTTCCCGGAGCTGGAACCACCGTTGAGAACGATCACCTCAGTCGTCATCACGTCAGAGTAGAGGCGCCGCGGCAACGCTCGAAAACGGATTTCCGTGATCGCCGTACGTCATCTCACCACCCTCGCCAGGAGCGCCGTGAGGTCGGTGAGGAACTGGAGCCAGGGGCGGGCCCGTTCGGCCCGTCGCCCGAGCCGTCGGCCCCAACCGACCGACAGCCCGTCCTCACGCCGCTGTAGCGCTCGCTCCCGTACGCGCTGTAAGCCCTTGATTCGCCGCGTTCCGATCCGTTTGCGTCGCGTCATGCCGGGACGTTAGCCGGGCCGGGTGCGGCGGCGCAGGGCATGGGGCCACCAAATCGGGCGGACGGTTATTGGCGGTAACACGCAGGTGCACACGGATCGGACACATCAACAAGCGGGCGGCAGAGGTGAGTTGAGGCGGGCGTCTGCGACACTCAAGCCCCCTGGGCGAGGAACTGGCGGGCGCCGCGCAACGTGGTGTGCAGCTTGCGCTGGGTTGCGCGACTGTCGAGGCGCACATCGAGGGCCCCGGGAAGCGCGCTGTCCGCCCGTAGACCTGTCGGCAGTCGGGAGGCGTCGAGCCCGTCACGCCTGGCGATGAGGCGTCCGAGTTCATACCGGCTCACGGCGTCGGCTCCTGCCAGATGGTGGATGCCATTCGCCTCGCCGGATGCGAGTTCCAGCAGGGCGGCTGCCAGGTCGCCGACATGCACGGGGCAGCGGATGTCATCGGTGAACAGGGCGCCGTTGCGGGTACCGGCCGCGAGGTCGTGCACCGCGCGTACGTGCGTGGACCGCCGGTCGCCGATGATCAGCGAGGTGCGCGCGACGACGGAGTCCGGAAGCGAGAGACGAATCCCGGTCTCCGCTGCGGCCTTTGCCGCGCCGTAAGGGGTGACGGGGTCGGGGAGGCAGGATTCGTCGTAGTGCACGCGGGCGCCGGAGAACACCGCGTCGCTGGACACATGGACCAGGCGGCAACCGTGCTTCGCCGCGGCCATCGCCAGACGGACAGGACCCTCGGCCGTGATCGCCCAGTCGGATCCGCCGCTCGTCGCGTTGACGACGACGTGCGGGGCGGACTCGGCCATCACTGCTTCGACACGCTCGGGATCGCGCAGGTCGAGCGCGTGCCACGTGACCTCCGCAGCCTTGCCGGGCCTGGTCGCGAAGGTCGCGGCCGTCGGGTGCCCGCCCGCTGCCGACTGGCGGACCAGCTCACTGCCCAGGTAACCGCTGCCGCCGATGATCAGGATCGTCATGACGTGACACGGTAGGGGATTTGCGAGCCGCTCCCTCTGAGGTCATGGGCGGGACAAATTCCGCATTGTCAGGGCCAGTTGCAGGCGCAGGCGGCCCTGCGGGGTGCGGATGGGCCAGCCGAGCAGGGTCTCGGCGTGGGTCAGCCGGTCCTGAAGGGTGGAGTGGTGGACGTTGACCTCGGTGGCGGCTGCCCGCAGGCTCGCCGTCGAGGCGACCGCGCGGAGGGTGACGAGCATCCAGGGCGCGGCGGCCGCGGCGGCTTCGAGGGCGTGGACGTCAGGCGGCGGCTCGGCCCCCGGCGTGACGAGGGTGGCGAGAAGGGCGATGCCGCCGAGTTCGTCGGCATGGACCACCCGCGGGCCGGGATCCTGCGCGGTGCCCTCGGCGGTGAACCGCAGGGCCGTGCGGGCGGCGGTCCAGGAACGGGGCAGGTCCAGCACGGGGACGGCCGGACCGACCCCGAGACGGCCGATCGGCGGCAGCTCGGCATCCGGGTGCGCCGCGGCGATGCGGGGCGGCCCGACGAGCGGGGCGAGCGCGCGTGCCCGGGTGCCGGGATCACCGGTGTCGAGGCCGAGATGACGGGCCGCGTGCAGCCGGGCCTGCTCGGATGCGGTGGGGTCCAGGACGGTCTCCACCAGCGCCGGGTCGTCTGCACGGGCCGCGGGGGCGCGGCCCCGGGTGCGGTCCAGGACGAGCCGTATGGCACCCGCGGCCCGCTCCAGGATGACGGCGTCGACGACGCTGAGGGTGAGGGCGGCGGACGGTTCGGGGTGGGTTCCATGGGGCGCCTCGGGCCGGGCGGCCAGTCCAGGTCCAGGTCCAGGTTCGGGTCCGGATGGATCGACCGCGTCGTGCGCGACGGCAGATTCCGGCAACGCCTCGGCGACTGCTTCGGGCAGCGGGCGAGCGGACGGGGCGACGGTGATCCCCTCGCCTGTGCCGCGCGGGTCGGCAGCCCGTGAGGGGACCAGTTCCTGGCCCATGTCCCGCACACCGTCGACGCGTTCGCCGGGGTCTTCGCGCCCTTCACCGAGGTCACGCCGGACGAGTACCGCCGGGTCACCGAAGTCACGTACCTGGGTTACGTGTTCGGGACCCGCGCCGCGCTGCGGCACATGCTGCCCGCGAACCGTGGATCGATCGTGCAGGTCGGCTCCGCGCTCGCGTACCGCGGGATACCGCTCCAGTCCGCGTACTGCGGGGCCAAGCACGCCATCCAGGGCTTCAACGAATCGCTGCGGTGCGAGCTGCTGCACGAGGGCACGCGGGTGCGCACCACGATGGTGCAGCTGCCCGCCGTCAACACCCCTCAGTTCGACTGGGTGTTGAGCCGGATGCCCGGCCGGGCCCGGCCCGTGGCGCCGATCTACCAGCCGGAGCTGGCCGCGCGCGCGATCGTGCACGCCGCCGACCATCCGCGCCGGCGCGAGTACTGGGTGGGCGGCTCGACGGTGGCCACACTGATCGCCAACGCCGTCGCCCCCGGCGTCCTCGACCGGTACCTCGCGCGCACGGGCTTCGAGGCGCAGCGCGAGGAGGGCACCCACCCCGGCACCGGCAACCTGTGGGCGCCCGCCGACGGCCCGCACGGACGGGACTTCGGCGCCCACGGACGCTTCGACTCCCAGGCGCAGCCCGGCAGTTCGCAGGAGTGGCTGTCCCGCAACCGCAACCGGCTGGGCCGCGCCGTCGCCCTCGGCGCGGGCGCCCTGCTCACTTGGAGGCTACGGCGGCCGCAGGGCCGCCGGTAGCGACGTCTACGTGGAGCCATCCGCACCGGGTGGAACACCGCCGGGGCCGGCGGCCGTCAGCGGCTGCCCTGCTGGAGCTGCGGCAGCACCTTGGTGCGGTAGAAGTCGAAGAAGGCCCGCTGGTCGGGGCCGATCTGGTTGACGTACACGCGGTCGAAGCCCGCCTCGGCGAACGCCGAGAGCGCGGCGACGTGCTCGTCGACGTCGTCGCCGCACACCGTGTTCTCGCTGATCATCTCCTCGGTGATCAGCGGCTCCAGCTGCTCGAAGTGGCGCGGGGACGGCAGGACCTGGCCCATCTCGCCGGGCAGCAGCTGGTTCGACCAGAGCCTGTGCACCGTACGGACGGCCTCGGAGCGGTCCTGTCCGTAGCAGACCTTCGTGCCGCCGCTCACCGGCTTGCCGCCGCCTCCGCCCTTGCGGAACTGCTCCACCATCGGTTCCTCGGGCATCATCGTGACGAAGCCGTCGCCGACGCGGGCCGCGAGCGAGGTCGCCTGCGGGCCGAAGCCGGAGATGTCGATCGGCACCGGTTCGTCGGGGACCGTGTAGAGGCGGGCGTTCTCCACCGTGTAGTGCGGGCCGTGGTGGTTGACCTCGTCGCCCGTGAAGAGGTTGCGCATCACCTGGATCGCTTCCTCCAGCATCTCCAGGCGAATGTGCAGGGGCGGCCAGGCGTCACCGAGAATGTGCTCGTTGAGCGCCTCTCCCGTGCCGACGCCGAGCCGGAAGCGGCCCTGCGTCATGACCGCGCTCGTCGCGGCCGCCTGTGCCACCACGGCAGGATGCATCCGTACGGTCGGGCAGGTGACCGCCGTTTCGATCGGCAGGGACACGGCTTCGGACAGCGCCCCGATCACCGACCAGACGAACGGGCTCTGGCCCTGCGCGTCGTTCCACGGGTGGTAGTGGTCGGAGATCCACAGCGACTGGAATCCGGCCTGTTCGGCCATTCGGGCCTGCTCGACGAGATCGGCGGGGCCGAATTCCTCGCACGACAGGAAGTAGCCGTACTCGGCCATGAAAGGCACCTCCGTGACGGGGTGGATCGGGTCGGTTCATCGGCCGGGTAACCCCGCGGATGCCCACGAAACGCCGGGCACGCCCGCGTTTGGGGGCCCTGACCAGGGGGACGCGGAAAGCCCCGTACGCGACCTCGGCGGCTCCTGGGAAGTGCGGACACGCCCCCGCAGCCGCCCCACCGGAGGCGAACCGTGAGTCGACCCCGCATCGTGATCGTCGGCGCAGGCTTCGCCGGGTACCGGACGGCCCGAACCCTGGCCCGACTGACCCGGCACAAGGCCGACATCACCCTGCTGAACCCCACCGACTACTTTCTGTACCTCCCCCTGCTGCCACAGGTCGCCGCCGGGGTTCTGGAGCCGCGTCGCGTCTCCGTCTCGCTCCCCGGAACCCTGCCCGACGTGCGGCTGGTGCTCGGCGAGGCCGACGACATCGACCTCGACGCGCGCACCGTCCACTACAGCGACCCCGAGGGCAGCAGCGGGACGCTGGCGTACGACCGACTCGTCCTTGCGGCAGGCAGCGTCAACAAGCTGCTGCCGATCCCCGGCGTCGCCGAGCACGCGCACGGCTTCCGCGGTCTGCCCGAGGCGCTGTACCTGCGCGACCACGTGACCCGGCAGGTGGAGCTCGCGGCCTCCTCGGACGACCCCAAGAGCCGCGCCGCGCGGTGCACCTTCGTGGTGGTGGGCGCCGGTTACACCGGCACCGAAGTCGCCGCGCACGGCCAGCTGTTCACCGACGCGCTGGTACGCAAGCGGCCCCTGCGCGAGGGCATACGGCCGCGCTGGCTGCTGCTCGACGTGGCCCCCCGCGTGCTGCCCGAACTGGACGAGCGGCTCTCGCGCACCGCCGACCGCGTGCTGCGGCAGCGCGGAGTCGACGTGCGCACCGGGACCTCGGTGAAGGAGGCGACCTCCACCGGAGCCCTGCTCAGCGACGGGGAGTTCATCGACACCCGCACGCTCGTGTGGTGCGTAGGCGTACGGCCCGACCCGCTCGCAGCCTCCCTTGAGCTGCCGATGGAACGTGGCCGGCTGCTCGTCGACCCCTACCTCCAGGTCCCGGGCCGCGATGACCTGTTCGCCTGTGGGGACGCGGCCGCCGTACCGGATCTGGAGAAGCCCGGCCAGTACACGCCGATGACCGCGCAGCACGCCTGGCGGCAGGGCAGGACCGCGGGCCACAACGTCGCCGCCTCGCTGGGCATCGGTGAGCCGCGCGCCTACCGCCACCGCGACCTCGGCTTCACCGTCGACCTCGGCGGGGTCAAGGCCGCCGCCAACCCGCTGGGCATCCCGCTCTCCGGTCCGGCCGCAGGAATCGTCACCCGCGGCTACCACCTCGCCGCGATGCCCGGCAACCGCGTCCGCGTCGCAGCCGACTGGCTCCTGGACGCCGTACTCCCGCGCCAGGCCGTGCAGTTGGGCCTCGTCCGGTCCTGGTCGGTCCCCCTGGACACGGCCTCCCCGGAACTGGCCCGGCAGCCGGGCCCCTCGCAGAAGGGTCCCGCTCCCGGCGAGCCCACTGCGACCACCACCGATGGCGACGCCGCGAACGCCGGGGCCAAGGGGTCTGCGGCATCGGGTCCCGAGCGGCCAGGGAAGGCCGGGTCGGAGGGTGCCGCGGGGGCGGAGCCCGACCGGAACGTGGCATCCCGTCCGGGTGGGACCGGGCCCGCCAGGCCCGCCGCCCCGGGCTCCGACAGCTCTGCGGAAGGATCTTCATGAACACCCGTCAGATCCACGAGTTGGCCCAGCAGTTGCGCGTGGACAGCGTGCGCGCGTCCGCCGCGGCGGGCTCCGGGCACCCCACCTCCTCGATGAGCGCCGCGGACCTGATGGCGGTCCTGCTCGCCCACCACCTCCGTTACGACTTCGACCGTCCCGCCCACCCCGGCAACGACCGCTTCGTCCTGTCCAAGGGGCATGCCTCGCCCCTGATGTACGCCGCGTACAAGGCGGCCGGGGCGCTCAGCGACAGCGAACTGCTGACCTTCCGCAAGCTCGGCAGCCGCCTCGAAGGCCACCCCACCCCGCAGCGGCTGCCATGGGTCGAGACGGCCACCGGCTCGCTGGGGCAGGGGCTGCCCGTCGGGGCCGGCATCGCGCTCGCCGGGAAGCGGCTCGACCGCACCGGATACCGCGTGTGGGTGCTGTGCGGGGACAGCGAGCTCGCCGAGGGCTCCGTCTGGGAGGCCGCCGAGCACGCCGGGTACGAGCACCTCGACAACCTCACGGCGATCGTCGACGTCAACCGGCTCGGCCAGCGCGGGCCCACCCGGCACGGCCACGACCTCGCCGCGTACGCCCGCCGCTTCCAGGCCTTCGACTGGCACACCGTCGAGGTCGACGGCCACGACATCGACGCCGTCGACCGGGCGTTCGCCGAAGCGAGGTCCACCAGCGGGCAGCCGACCGTGATTCTCGCCCGCACCCTCAAGGGCAAGGGCGTCGAGGCCGTCCAGGACCGCGAGGGCATGCACGGCAAGCCGCTCAAGGACGCCGACGAGGCGATCGCCGAACTCGGCGGCAACCACGACCGGCGCGTCGAGGTCCAACAGCCGCCCGCCGCACGGATGTTGCACGCCGTGCGGGCCGGGCATCTAGAACTCCCGCGCTACGACACCGGCGACGAGGTCGCCACCCGCAACGCCTTCGGGCAGGCGCTCGCCGCGCTCGGCACCGCCCGCGGCGACATCGTCGCCCTGGACGGCGAGGTCGGCGACTCCACCCGCGCGGAGTTCTTCGCCAAGGAGCACCCCGACCGCTACTTCGAGTGCTACATCGCCGAGCAGCAGATGGTCGCCGCCGCGGTCGGCCTCGCGGCGCGCGGCTGGGTGCCGTACGCCTCGACGTTCGCCGCGTTCCTCACCCGCGCCCACGACTTCATCCGCATGGCCTCGATCAGCGGCGCCGGCATCAACCTCGTCGGCTCGCACGCGGGTGTCTCCATCGGCCAGGACGGGCCCTCCCAGATGGGCCTGGAGGACCTGGCGATGTTCCGCGCGGTGCACGGTTCGACCGTGCTCTACCCGTGCGACGCCAACCAGACGGCGAAGCTCGTCGGCGCGATGGCCGGCTGCGAGGGCGTCCGCTATCTGCGCACCTCGCGCGGTGAGAGCCCCGTGATCTACAGCGCCACCGAGGAGTTCCCGGTCGGCGGCAGCAAGGTGCTGCGCGCCTCCGCCGAGGACCGGCTGACCCTCGTCGCGGCGGGTGTCACCGTCCACGAGGCGCTGGCCGCCGCCGACGCCCTCGACAGCGCGGGCATCAAGGCCCGGGTGATCGACCTGTACTCCGTCAAGCCCGTCGACCGCCGCACGCTGCGCGAGGCCGCGGAGCGCACCGGCTGCCTGGTCACCGTCGAGGACCACCGCGAGGAGGGCGGCCTCGGGGACGCCGTCCTCGACGCCTTCCTCGACGGGCGGCCCATGCCGCGCCTGGTGCGCCTCGCCGTCCGTACGATGCCGGGCTCGGCGAGTCCCGAGGAGCAGCTGCACGCCGCGGGTATCGACGCCGAGTCCATCGTCGCGGCGGCGCAACTGCTGGTGGAGCACGCGGTCGTGCGCTGAGCGCGTGGGCGCCCGGGGAAGGGCGCCGGGCCGGGGACGAGAGGAGCGACGATGAGCGGCGCGGGGACGAAGGCCGGCGGCGCACGGACGATGCGGGTCGGCCGCCGCACGGTGGAGATCCACCGGCCGGAAAAGGTGCTGTTTCCCGCCGGGGACAACGGAGGCGGGGCGAAGAGCCCCGCGTACACGAAGGGCGACCTCGTGGCGTACTACCGGGCCGTCGCCCCCTTCGTGCTGCCGCATCTGCGCGACCGCCCACTGATGCTGGAACGCCACCCCGACGGGATCGGCGGACCGCAGTTCATGCAGAAGAACACCCCTGAGCACTACCCGGAGTGGATCGAGCGGGCCGAGGTGTCCAAGGAGGGCGGCACCGTCACGCACACCCTGTGCCAGGACTCCGCGACCCTCGTCCTCCTCGCCGACCAGGCCTGCCTCACCGTCCACCGCTGGCTGTCCCGGGTCGGCCGGCTCGGCCACCCCGACCGCCTGGTCTTCGACCTCGACCCATCGAGGGGCGACGACTTCCCCGTCGTACGCGAAGCCGCCCATCTGCTGGGCGAGCTGCTCGACGAGCTGAGGCTTCCCTCAGCGCTGATGACGACCGGCTCGCGCGGTCTGCATGTCGTCGTGCCCCTCGCCGGGCGCCATGACTTCGACGTCGTGCGCGCGTTCGCCAGGGACGTCGCCGACGCCCTCGCCGCCGCCCACCCCGACCGGCTCACCACGGCCGCCCGCAAGAAGGACCGCGGCGACCGGCTCTACCTCGACGTACAGCGCAACGCCTACGCCCAGACCGCCGTCGCCCCCTTCTCCGTACGGGCCCTGCCCGGCGCGCCGGTCGCCGTCCCCCTGGCCTGGGACCAGCTCGACGAACCGGACCTCGACGCACAGCGCTGGACCATCGAGAACGCCGTCGAGCAGGGCAAAGCCAACCCCTGGGCCGGATTGATGGGCAGGGGGCGGGCCCTCGGCCCGGCCCGCCGCCGGCTCGACGCACTGCGCGGCCGACCCGCGGACAGCTGAAGGTTTGGCTGACGAGCGGGGGGCCACTCGGTGTGCGAGGTGGCCATGTCGAACACATCGAACACATCAAAGTCACGGAATTCACAGGATTCCCCCCAAAAGGAATCCCAGAAAGAGTCGGCGGAGGAATCCGAGGAGTCGCAGGAAGAATCCGAGGAGTCACCGGAAAGGTCCGGGAAGTCCCAGGAAAGGCCCCAGGAGGAGTCCCCCCGAAAGGGTGCCTCCCGGCGCAAGGGGAGCGACCGGACAAAGGAGGCGGCGGAGGACCAGCCGAGCGCCATGGAGGTGCTGCGCCATGCGCGCAGCCAGCTCGCGGAGCTCACCGGCATGGTCGCCGAGTCCGTGTCGTCCTTCGAACGCACCGAGGACGGCTGGGCGTTGGAGATCGAGGTCCTGGAACTCGTCCGGGTCCCCGACACGATGAGCCTGCTCGCGACGTACCAGGTGGACCTGGACCCGCGGGGCGGTCTCACCGGATACCGGCGTGTCCGCCGCTACGAACGTGGCAGGGCCGACCCACACAGGCCCGGCGGCCGCTAGGCCGCCCCGCCGCGCAGGTACCCGCAGACAACGAGAAGGAGGATCGGTCGGTATGACCGTTGTCCCGGCACAGCAAACCGGCGGAGGAGGCGGCACCAGCGGCCTCTACGACGTCCTGGAACTCGTTCTGGACCGAGGACTCGTCATTGACGCATTCGTACGCGTATCCCTCGTCGGCATCGAGATCCTGAAGATCGATGTACGTGTGGTCGTCGCCAGTGTCGACACCTATCTGCGCTTCGCCGAGGCGTGCAACCGCCTCGACCTGGAGGCAGGCTCGAACAGGAACCCCGGCCTTCCCGACCTCATGGGCGAGATCACCGAGTCCGGCGCGCGCGGCAAGTCCAAGGGCGCGCTGTCCGGCGCGGCCGAGACCATCTCGGGCGCGTTCAAGGAGGCCCGCGAGGAAGGTCAGAGCGAATCGCGCCAGCGGCCCCGCAAGTCCACGAGCGCGTCACGCAGGAAGGAGGAGCAGGAGTGAGTACGTCAGCAGAGAGCGCGTCGGGAGGAAGCACGTACGTGTACGGCATCACCGCCGCCTCGCATCCCTCGCTTCCCGAGGACATGGGCGGGGTCGGCGACCCGCCGCGCCCCGTGCGCATCCTGAAGGAGGGCGAGCTCGCCGCGATCGTCAGCGACGCCCCCGAGGGGCTGCGGCCCAAGCGCCGTGACCTGCTCGCCCACCAGAACGTGCTGAGCGAGGCAGGCGCCGGCGGGTCCGCGCTGCCCATGCGGTTCGGCAGCGTGGCGGCCGACGACGACGCCGTCACCGCGGTCCTCGCGGAACGCGCCGAGCACTACAAGGAGCGCCTCGGTGCTCTGGGCGGCAAGGTCGAGTACAACATCAAGGCCAGCCACGACGAAGAGGCCGTGCTGCACCGGGTGATGTCCGAGAACCCGGAGATCCGCAACCGCACCGAGGCCAACCGGCGGGCGGGCGGCGGCAGTTACGAGGAGCGGCTGCAGCTCGGCGAGATGGTGGCGGCCGCGGTGCAGAACCTTGAGGCCGACGACGCCCTGGAGGTGCAGCGCGCCCTGGAGCCGGCCGCCGATGCCGTGAGCATCGGTCCCGAGTCGACGGGCTGGCTGGCCAACGTGTCGTTCCTGGTGGAGCGCGGGTCGGCGGAGGTGTTCATCACCGCCGTCGAGGAACTGCGCAAGAGCCACCCGTATCTGGAACTCCGCGTCAACGGCCCGCTGCCGCCCTACAGCTTCGTCGAGCCCGGACCTTCCCAGCCTGCAGGGAGCACGGCGGGCGCCGAGAGCACCGGGGGGTAACCCATGGGCCTGATAGGCGAGTTGCTGCTGCTGCCGTTCGCACCGGTGCGCGGCAGCCTGTGGACCATGAGACAGGTACTGGCCGAGGCCGAGCGCCAGTACTACGACCCGGCAGTGATCCGGGCCGAACTCGCCCTTCTCGAGCAGCGGCTCGAGGCGGGCGAGCTCGACGAGGAGGAATTCGACCGCATGGAGGACGAGCTCCTCGACCGACTTGAGACCAGCCTGCGCACAGGCGTGGGAGCCGACCATGGGACCACACGATGAATCGACTGGGACTGGGCCTCGCCGTAGGGGCCGGATACGTCCTCGGGCGTACGAAGAAGATGAAACTGGCGTTCGCGGTGGGCACCCTGGTGGCTGGCAAGCGGATGCAGCTCAGCCCGCGGGCGCTCGCGGATCTGGTGAGCCAGCAACTGCAGAACAACCCGCAGTTCAAGGAGATCGGCGAGCAGCTGCGCGAGGACCTGCGCGGTGTCGGTAAGGCCGCGTCCGGGGCGATGGTGGAACGGCAGATGGAAGGTATCGCCGGCCGGCTGCACGGCCGTACGGCGCAGGTGCGCGACCGGATCTCCGGCGTGGCACCGGACGTGCCGGGCCTCGGCGGGGACGACGACGAGGAGTCCGACGAGGCCCGCGACGAGAACTCCGAGGAGACAGAGGAGACAGAGGGGACAGAAGAAGCGGAAGACCGGTCCAGCCAGGACAAGGGGTCCCGGCCGCGCAGGAAGACCGCTGCGAAGACGGCAGCGGCGGACAGGCGCGGCGGCAGGACCGAGGCCAAGAAGACGGCGAAGAAGACCGCGTCGGCCGGCCCCGGCAAGAAGACGGCCGGGAAGACGGCTGGGAAGACGACAGCCAAGAAGACAACGGCACGCAAGACGGCCGGACGGAAGACGACCGCGGCGAAGGGCGCGGCGCGTGGCGCCGCCCGCACCGCCCGTACGGCCCGAGGAGGCGACAATGAGTGACACTCTCAAGGGGGCCGGCAGCCCGACGGGCGCGCTCTCGGGGGTCGCCCGCAGCGAGGCCGCCGACCACCTCAAGTCGGAGGTCCAGGAGTACCTCGCAGCGCAGGCCCAGCGCCTGCTGATGGGCGTCGGCCACAAGCTCGGCGAGACCACGGTCAAGCTCAACGACATCGCCGAGGGCAACAGCCCCGGCTTCGCCAAGCTCGCCCTCGACGGCGGCCGCAAGCTCGCCGACGGCAAGGGGCCGGTGCGCTCCGCGCTGGAACTCGGTGCCTCGCGTGCCAAGGACAGCGTGGTCGGCGCCTTCAAGAACCTGGGCGGCAAGGGCAAGAACAAGGGCAGCGCGGGCAAGAAGCCCACCGTCATCATCGAGTTCATCGACGTCGGGGTGCCGCTGCGTACGGCCTACGACCAGTGGACGCAGTACCAGGACTTCAGCACCTTCGCGAAGGGCGTGAAGAGCGCGAACCGCGCCGATGACACGAGCTCCGACTGGAAGCTCAAGGTCTTCTGGTCCAACCGGAGCTGGAAGGCCAAGACCACCGAGCAGGTGCCCGACGACCGGATCTCCTGGAACTCGGAGGGAGCGAAGGGCACGACGAAGGGGGTCGTCTCCTTCCACTCGCTGGCCGAGAACCTCACACGGGTGCTGCTGGTCGTCGAGTACTACCCGAAGGGCCTGTTCGAGAAGACCGGCAACATCTGGCGCGCCCAGGGCCGCCGGGCCCGGCTCGACCTCAAGAACTACGCCCGGTTCATCACGCTCAAGGGCGAGGCGGAGGACGGCTGGCGCGGCGAGATCCGCGACGGTGAGGTGGTCCGCAGCCACGACGACGCCCTCGCGGAGGAGCAGGACCAGGACCAGGACCGGGACGAGGACGAGGAGTACGAGGAGCCGAGGGGCGAGGAGGAGGAAGAAGAGGGCGAAGAGCCCCGGGACGAGGAGGAGTACGAGAAGGACGAGGACGAGGACGACGAGTACGGCGCGTACGCCGAGGAAGAGGAGGACGGCGAGGCCGGCGAGTACGCCGACGACGAGGAAGCGGAAGAAGAACCGGAAGAAGAACCGGAAGACGACGAGGGCGCGTACGAGGAAGAGCCCGAGCGCGAGCCCGTCGGGAGTCGGGGTCGTCGATGAGCATGGCAAGCAGGCTCCCTGACACCTACGCACAGGGCGGCGGTGCCAACCTCGCCGACATCCTTGAACGGGTGCTCGACAAGGGCATCGTGATCGTGGGCGACATCCGGATCAACCTTCTCGACATCGAACTGCTCACTGTCAAGCTGCGGCTCATCGTCGTCTCCGTCGACAAGGCGAAGGAGATGGGCATCGACTGGTGGGAGGAGGATCCGGCGCTGTCGTCCCGCGCGCACCGCTCCGAACTCGCCCGGGAGAACCGGGAGTTGCGTGACAGGCTCGCCGAGCTGGAGCTCCTCGATGCGCTTTTCCAGAGCAGTGATACGAGCCAGAGCGCTGTCACGGTCGGAGACGAGCTTCGAAATGCGTTCGTCCACCTGAGC
>NZ_JBEXDZ010000035.1:0-65258 GCF_040606085.1 Streptomyces sp. NPDC005485
CCAAGTACGTCCAGTACGAGGGCCTTCGTCCGGCACGCCGAGGGCACGCACCGGACACCGCGGGCACCGCACAGGACTTTCAAAACACCCCCTAGGACGGCGCCAGGATCTGTCCCGGGCCTCTCCACCGAGAGCCAGGAGCATGCATAGATATACGGTCGACCGAAAAGTCATTGACTCCGGGTCGGCCGTATTCCTATGCTCTGCGCACATGGAGCTGATCCAACAAACCCCCGACCTGTCCGCATACTTGGCCGCCGACGAGGTCATCGACCACCATCATCCGCTCGTACGCGAGACGGCCGTACGCCTCGCCAAGGGTGCCGCCGACTCGTATGCCTATGCGCGGGCCGCTTACGAATTCGTGCGCGACACCATCCCGCACTCGGCGGACTCCGGCGATCCCCGGGTCACCTGGCGTGCCTCCGACGTCCTGGAGCAGCGCACCGGCATCTGTCACGCCAAGGCCCATGCCCTGACCGCTCTCCTGCGGGCCGAGGACATCCCCACCGCGCTCTGCTATCAGAGCCTGCTGCACGACGACGGCAGCGGGCATGTCGTGCACGGCCTTGTCGCCGTACGGTTCAACGGGGCCTGGCACCGCCAGGACTGCCGCGGGAACAAGCCGGGCGTCGACGCGCAGTTCTCGCTCGGTGGGGAGCGGCTGGCCTGGATTCCGGATCCGGAGTCCAATGAGGTGGACTATCCGGTGCTGTACGCTGAACCTCACCCGGCCGTTGTGCATGCCCTCAAGGACGCTGCCGACCGGCCGCACCTGTGGAAGACCCTCCCCACCGCGCTCTGAGGCAAGGCAGTCGATGACTCTCACACTCACCGTGTCCGACGAGGTGCGCGCCCTCGCGCCCGGCTTCACCCACGTCGCCGTCGAGGCACAAGGACTCCTCAACGGGCCCAGCACCGAGGGGACTTCGGCCCTCCTCGACGACGCGACCCGCCGTCTCGCGGCACGACTGGACGGGCGCCCTCCGCACGAGGACCCGCACATGGCCGCCTGGCGCGAGACGTACACGGCGTTCGGATCCAAGCCCTCACGGACGCGCAACTCGGCGGAAGCGCTGGCCAAGCGGGCCCTCACGGACGCCGGACTGCCCCGTATCAACGTCCTCGTCGACCTCTACAACGCCATCAGCGTCGCCCATCTCATCCCCGTGGGCGGCGAGGACACCGACCGCATCCGGGGCGGCATGCGCCTCGAACGGGCCACCGGCGTCGAGGACTTCGTGACCGTCGCGGGCGGCGAGGAGATCGTCGAGCACCCCGACGCCGGGGAGGTCGTGTGGTGCGACGACGAGGGTGTCACCTGCCGCCGCTGGAACTGGCGCCAGGGACCGCGCACCAGGCTCACGCAGGCGTCCACCTCCGCGATCTTCCTGCTGGAGAGTCTGGCGCCGATGCCGGTCGCCGACGTCGAGGCGGCCGGCGCGGAACTCGCCGAACTGCTGGAGAAGTTCAGCCCTGGGGCGCGGATCACCGTCCACGCCCCGGCCTGACCGGTCGGCCCGCTCAGCTCTTCTCGGCGGCGCGGACCTCTTCGGGGGTCGGCGCCGTGCCACCGAGGTGCGCGGGCATCCACCAGGTGTCGTCCGGCCCCTTGGGGCGCACGGGGTAGGCGCGCTGCGCGGCTTCCAGGAGCTCCTGGACCCGCTCGCGCAGCCGCCGGGTGATCGCGCCCGCGTACTGGTCGGCCGGGGCCTCGACCGGCTCGCCGACGCGGATCGTGATCGGGGTGTGGCTGCGCCTGAAGTTCTTCGGGTGGCCCTTGGTCCACAGACGCTGGGTGCCCCACAGCGCCATCGGGATCAGCGGGACGCCGGCCTCCTGGGCCATGCGCGCGGCGCCCGACTTGAAGCTCTTGAGGGTGAACGACTGCGAGATCGTCGCCTCGGGGAAGACGCCGACGATCTCGCCGGAGCGCAGCGACTGCAAGGCGTGCTGATACGCCGTCTCACCCTGCTTGCGGTCCACCGGAATGTGCTTCATACCGCGCATCAGCGGTCCGGAGATCTTGTGCCGGAACACCGATTCCTTCGCCATGAAGCGCACCAGGCGCTTCTGCGGAAGCGCGGCCAGGCCGTCGAAGATGAAGTCCAGATAGCTGATGTGATTGCTCACCAGCACGGCGCCGCCCGAGCGCGGAATGTTCTCCGATCCCTGCAGGTCGATCTTGAGGTCCCAGGCCTTGAACAACGTTTGGGCGAGACCGACGACGGGACGGTAGACAAGCTCTGCCATGGACGGAGTGGACCCTTCTCTCTGCCTGGGACGGGATCCCCATGGGCGGAAGTTACGCAGCCGTAGGTTTACGGCATTGCGCAGATCGTGCCCCAAGAACGGACGGGGGGCCAGTCCTGGTGCCTGAGAACGGCGAGATCCTCGTCACGTCGACAGCTTGATCCACCTCGGGCTTTTACGCCGCCTTTACTCCGCTCGAACAGTCACCCGCCGTACGAGCAGGTACATCTCGCATCCCAGGCAGTATCCGAACGCGGCATTGAGGAACGCGGCGGCGAGCGCGGCCCCCGTCGCCGCGAGGCCGAGACCTTGCACTCCCGCCGCGTACCCGACGAGTCCCACGGCCGCGAAGGTCAGCCCGACAGCCTGGGCGAACCGCGGCGGCTCGGGTGCCTCGAACTCCGTGGGCGGCCCGAGGCGGGGGCGCACGGCCCTGCGAAAGAACCAGCCGTACGGGGAGCGCCCCACCCCGCCGGCCGCGCCCATCGCGAAGGCCAGCGTCTGCCAGGCCAGCAGCCAGGCGCTTCCCGTGATCAGTACGACCGCCAGTACGACGGTCGTCACGGCCGCACCGAACCGCGGCCCCCTCACATCAATGTCCATGAATCAAGCATTCCGCATCGGAGGGATTTCGAGGAGCGGGGAATCTTTGCAGTCGCGTGAACGCTGCACGCGAAGATGACCGGACTTGTGGTGTGCGTGGTGGTGCTCGCGTTGGCGAGCGGGTACGGAGTGCTGCATCAGCGGCGGAACGGGAGGGTGAGGGTGCGCGGGCGCGACGGCGGAAAGCGGCTCGGTGCGCCGGAGTTGGGGCAGGACCTCGGTGAACGGGCCACGCTGGTGCAGTTCTCCAGCGCCTTCTGTGCCCCCTGCCGGGCGACCCGGCGGGTGCTCGGCGAGGTTGCCGACATGGTGCCGGGCGTGATCCACGTGGAGATCGACGCGGAGGACCGCCTCGAACTCGTACGCGAACTCGAGATCCTCAAGACGCCGACCGTGCTCGTCCTCGACGCGGACGGACGGATCGTGCGGCGCGCCAGTGGTCAGCCCCGCAAGGCCGACGTGATCGCCGCGCTGGGGGAGGCCGTGTGAACCGGCGGTTCGCAACTGCCCCATGGCCCATTGACCTGGGGGGCCGCGGGTGATGCGGCTCCCAGATGCCGGAACGCCCTTGACTGCCCGCACCGCCTGTCGCCAGCCTGATCGCATGCCCCCGGAACTCCTTCTCCTCGAGCGCGAACGCATTCGGACCGCGGCCCCGACCCGCATCGCGCGTGCGCACTGTCCGAGTTGTTGAGCAACCACGGATCCGCTCACCACCTCCCGCAGAAGGACAACTCCATGACGGCCACGCCCGACCTCGCCACTCCCCAGCTCGCCTCCCCGGACCTGCTGCGCTCCGTCTTCCGGCGGCACGCGGCCGGTGTCGCCGTGATCACGGCCCCGGGTGGCGGCGGCCCCGTCGGCTTCACCGCGACCTCGCTCACCTCGGTCTCCGCCGAGCCCCCGATCATCTCCTTCGGCATCGGCCTGGGCGCCTCCAGTTGGCCCGCGATCGCCGAGTCCGACCATGTCGGCGTGCACATACTCGGAGAGCACCAGCGGGAACTGGCCGCGACCTTCGCCAGGAGCGGCGCCGACCGCTTCGGGGCGCCCACCGGCTGGCGCGAGGGCCCCGAAGGCGTTCCCGTGCTCGACGACGTACTCGCCTGGCTCGTGTGCCGGGTCGTGGCACGCGTCCCGGCGGGGGACCACCGCGTCGTGCTGGCCGAGGTCGTCCTCGGCGACCCCTCGGGCGCGGGGCGCCCGCTGCTCTACCACGAGGGGCGTTTCGGCGGCCTGCGCGACTAGGCTCGGTCGCGCATGATCCTCGGGACCGGGCTCAGGCTGCTGTTTTCGACTACGCAGCGTTGCCAAGGTCACAGTTCAAAGCGCTTGCTTAGTGGGCATTCACTGGGTGTACTGACGAGTAATATTTCGTTCGGAGCGCGGGCCGCCCCGACCGGGATCGGCCGCTTCAGGCGCCTATGCTGCCTGAAAGAAGGCAGCCCAGAAATGACGATGCAGTAGGAGAGCCGGCGTGAGCTTGAGGATCGTTGTCACTGTGAAGTACGTGCCCGACGCCACTGGCGACCGGCACTTCGCCGATGACCTGACCGTCGACCGGGACGACGTGGACGGTCTGCTCTCCGAGCTGGATGAGTACGCGGTGGAGCAGGCGCTGCAGATCTCGGACAACTCCGACGACGACGTGGAGATCACCGTCCTGACCGTCGGCCCCGAGGACGCCAAGGACGCGCTGCGCAAGGCGCTGTCCATGGGCGCCGACAAGGCCATCCACGTCGAGGACGACGACCTGCACGGCACCGACGCCATCGGCACCTCGCTGGTGCTGGCCAAGGCGATCGAGAAGGCCGGCTACGACCTGGTCATCTCCGGCATGGCGTCCACCGACGGCACCGCCGGTATCGTCCCGGCGCTGCTCGCCGAGCGTCTGGGCGTCCCGCAGGTCACCCTGCTCTCCGAGGTCTCGGTCGAGGACGGCACCGTCAAGGGCCGCCGCGACGGCGACTCCGCCTCCGAGCAGCTGGAGGCCTCCCTCCCGGCGGTCGTGTCGGTCACCGACCAGTCGGGCGAGGCGCGTTACCCGTCCTTCAAGGGCATCATGGCCGCCAAGAAGAAGCCGGTCGAGTCCTGGGACCTGTCCGACCTCGACATCGAGACCGACGAGGTCGGCCTCGAAGGTGCCTGGACCGTGGTCGACTCCGCCACCCAGCGCCCGGCGCGCACCGCCGGCACGATCGTCAAGGACGAGGGCGAGGGCGGCAAGCAGCTCGCCGAGTTCCTCGCGGGCCAGAAGTTCATCTGAGCGCCCCGGGGAGTGCAGGCACACCCCACTCGCTGACCGCCCCTCATCTTTCGCAAGCAGGAGAGTAGAAGTCCCATGGCTGAAGTTCTCGTCTACGTCGACCACGTGGACGGTGCCGTCCGCAAGCCCACCCTGGAGCTGCTGACCCTGGCCCGCCGCATCGGCGAGCCCGTCGCGGTCGCGCTGGGTGCCGGTGCGGACAACACCGCCGCCGCACTCGCCGAGCACGGCGCGACCCGGGTCCTGACCGCCGATGCCGCCGAGTTCGCCGACTACCTGGTCGTGCCGAAGGTCGACGCGCTGCAGGCCGCCTACGAAGCCGTCTCCCCGGCCGCCGTCCTGGTCCCGTCCTCCGCGGAGGGCAAGGAGATCGCCGCCCGCCTGGCGCTGCGCATCGGCTCGGGCATCATCACCGACGCCGTCGACCTGGAGGCCGGTGACGAGGGCCCGGTCGCGACGCAGTCCGCGTTCGCCGCCTCCTTCTCCACCAAGTCCCGTGTCTCCAAGGGCGCCCCGGTCATCACGGTCAAGCCGAACTCGGCGCCCGTCGAGGCCGCCCCGGCCGCCGGCGCGGTCGAGGCCCTGACGGTGTCCTTCTCGGCCCAGGCCACCGGCACCAAGGTGACCGCGCGCACCCCGCGTGAGTCGACCGGGCGTCCGGAGCTGACCGAGGCCGCGATCGTGGTCTCCGGCGGCCGTGGTGTCAACGGCGCCGAGAACTTCCCGATCATCGAGGCGCTCGCCGACTCCCTCGGCGCGGCCGTCGGCGCCTCCCGCGCCGCGGTGGACGCGGGCTGGTACCCGCACACCAACCAGGTCGGCCAGACCGGCAAGTCCGTCTCGCCGCAGCTCTACATCGCCAACGGCATCTCCGGCGCCATCCAGCACCGCGCCGGCATGCAGACCTCGAAGACGATCGTGGCCGTCAACAAGGACGCCGAGGCCCCGATCTTCGACCTGGTCGACTACGGCGTCGTCGGCGACCTCTTCGACGTCGTCCCGCAGCTCACCGAGGAGATCAACACCCGCAAGGGCTGATCGAGCCGGGCTGTATCGAGGCCCCCGGGACCGCGCAGGCGGCCCTGGGGGCCTCGGCGTTTTCCCGGGGGCTGCTGGGCTGTCATCCCGGAGTGAGCGACACCTGCACGGGAAGGTGGTCGCTGGGGAACTGGCGGCGCTTGGAGAAGGTGTTCACCGAAGCCCGGTGCACCGTGACCCCGGGCGTCGCCAGAACCCAGTCGATCCGGTCGCCGTCGGGGACGAGGGGTCCATAGCCGTGGAAGGTGCCGTACAGCGGGCCGCGTTCGACCGCCGCGTCCCAGGTGTCGACGAGCCCGGCGCCGAGCAGCGCGTCGTAGACGGGGTTCTGGTGGGCCGCCACATTGAAGTCGCCGGTCAGCAGCAGAGGAAGGGAGGAGTCCAGCCGGGCGATTCGCGCGCGGATCAGCGGGACGGAGCGGCTGCGCGCGTGCTGGCTCGCGTTGTCGAGATGCGTGTTGAGGAAGTAGAACTCCCGCTCACCGTCGCGCAGATCGCGGAAGCGGACCCAGGTGACCATGCGGACGCACGAACCGCCCCAGGTGTTCGAGCCGATCACCTCCGGGGTGTCGGAGAGCCAGAAGTGGTCGTACTCCACCGGGGCCAGGCGTTGGGTGTCGTAGAACACCGCCGCGAACTCGTCCCGGCTGCCACCCGCCCGGCCCGTGCCGATCCAGTCGTAGCGCGGGCCGAGATCGGACTCGATGTCGCGCAGCTGCCGGTAGAGGCCTTCCTGCGTGCCGAGGACGGCGGGTGCCTCCCGGTGCAGCAGCTCGCGCATCACGGGGCGGCGCGCGGACCAACTGTTGGGCTCGGCCTTGCTCGCGTAGCGGAGGTTGAACGTCATGACGTCCAGGCGGTGGCCCGGGTGCCGGCCGGCGGAAGCGGCAGCCGGACCGAGCAGCGGCAGCGCGGCGGCCGCCGCCGCCCCGGTCCGCAGGCCCATACGACGCGTCACTCGCCCGATGTTCGACACGCGACCCCCTCCCACCCGAGTCAGGATGAAGGGTGCGCACGGCTGTACGGAAGAAGGCGTGGGGCAGAAGTGAGGAGGACGGACCACGCTGCGGACAGGTGTTGACCGGCGGGAAGCTCCACAGATAACTTCGCTCTACGGATTGTTGATTCCGTGAAGCGGAAAACAGGAGGGTGTGGGATGGGTCAGGGCCAGCAGGAGAAGGTGACGACGAGCCTCGCGGGCGCCGTCAGCGAGGAGATCAGCGCCTCCCTCGCCCCGGTCGACGCGGAGCTGGAGCGCCGCTACCCCGGCGACCCCGGCACCCGCCAGCCGGTTCACACCGTGTACGTGCCCGGTGACGTGTTCGCCGCCGACACCGTCCGCTCCTGGGGCGAGAGGGCCCTCGCCGCCCTCGACGAGCACGCCCCGGACGCCGCCTCCTTCGCCGCCGTCCTCGGCCTCGGCGACGACCTCGCCGCAGCCGTGTACGACCGCGTCCGCGCCAAGCTGGAGCGCGAGCCCATCGAGGACCTGCGCGTCGACTTCGAGGACGGCTACGGCCCCCGCCCGGACGACGAGGAGGACGCGGCCGCCGCCCGTGCGGCCCGGCTGATCGCCGAGGCGTACGAGAACGGCACCGCGGCCCCGTACATGGGCATCCGGATGAAGTGCATGGAGGCCCCGGTACGCGACCGCGGCATCCGTACCCTCGACATCTTCCTGAGCGGGCTGATGGAGGCGGGCGGGCTGCCCGACGGACTCGTCCTGACGCTCCCCAAGGTGACCTACGCCGAGCAGGTCACCGCCATGGTCCGGCTCCTGGAGGAGTTCGAGAAGGCGCGCGGCCTGGACGCCGGGCGGATCGGCTTCGAGATCCAGATCGAGACCAGCCAGTCCATCCTCGCCACCGACGGCACCGCCACCGTCGCCCGCATGATCCAGGCCGCCGAGGGCCGCGCCACCGGCCTGCACTACGGCACCTTCGACTACAGCGCCTGCCTCGGCGTGTCCGCCGCCTACCAGGCCAGCGACCACCCGGCCGCCGACCACGCCAAGGCGATCATGCAGGTCGCCGCCGCGGGCACCGGCGTACGCGTCTGCGACGGCTCCACCAACGTCCTTCCCGTCGGCCCCACCGAGAAGGTCCACGACGCCTGGCGGCTGCACTACGGCCTCACCCGCCGGGCCCTCGCACGCGCCTACTACCAGGGCTGGGACATGCACCCCGCCCACATCCCGACCCGCTACGCCGCCGTCTTCGCCTTCTACCGCGAGGGCTTCGAGCAGGCCGCGGGCCGCCTCGCGCGATACGCCAACCACGCGGGCGGCGACGTCATGGACGAGCCCGCCACTGCCAAGGCCCTCAGCGGCTACCTGCTGCGCGGCCTGGACTGCGGCGCTCTCGACATCGCCGAGGTCGCCCGCCTGACCGGCCTGACCCGCGCCGACCTGGAGGGCTTCGCCGCGCCCCGGCGGGCGGACCTGACGATCTCCGGCATCTAGGGGGTGTTTTGAAAGTCCCGCACAGCACCCACGGCGCCCGGCACGCACCCTCGCCGCACCGGCCGAAGACCCAAGTACGTCCAGTACGAGGACCTTCGTCCGGCACGCCGAGGGCACGCACCGAACACCGCGGGCACCGCACAGGACTTTCAAAACACCCCCTGGGAGTCACGCAGGAGAATTGCGGCGGGGGAGCATTTGTAGGGGGTCCGTCACAGGAGTCCCCTACGACTTCTGCTGTCACCGCTGCCCCGTAGGCTGTGCGGCACTTCATTGGTGTGTCACAGGAACGGGGCAGCGGTGTCTTCGGGGGAGAACGAACAGGCGGAGGGCGTCGGCCGGGTGCTCGCCGGGCGCTATCGCATCGTGGCGCAGCTCGGCCGCGGTGGCATGGGTGTCGTCTGGAGAGCCGTCGACGAGGTGCTCGGCCGCGAGGTCGCCGTCAAGGAGCTGCGCACCTACACGGACGCCGCCGCGCTCGAACTGGCCGACCTGGGCCTGCGCATGCAGCGCGAGGCACGTGCCGCGGCCCGGGTGCGCCATCCCGGCGTCGTCGCCGTGCACGACGTGGCCGAGGTCGACGGACGCCCACTGATCGTCATGGAACTGGTCGACGGACCCTCCCTGGACGACGTCCTGCGCGAGCGCGGCACTCTCGACGCGCGCGAGGCGGCGTCCATCGGCGCCAAGGTCATGGACGCACTCGCCGCCGCCCACCGCGCCGGGGTGCTCCACCGCGACGTGAAGCCCGGCAACATCCTCCTCGACCGATCCGGACGGGTCGTCCTGACCGACTTCGGCATCGCGACGATGGAGGACCCCGGCGACGGCTCCGCCACCCACCTGACCCGCAGCGGCGAACTCGTCGGCTCCCTCGACTACTTGGCACCCGAGCGGGCCCAGGGCAACGACCCCGGCCCCGCGTCGGACGTCTGGGCGCTCGGCGCGACGCTGTACGCCGCCGTCGAGGGCGCGTCGCCCTTCCGCCGTACGTCCACCTGGTCCACGCTCACCGCGATCGTGGTCGATCCGCTGCCGGAGCCGCGCCGGGCCGGGCCGCTGGGGCCCGTACTGCAGCAGCTGATGCACAAGCAGCCGGACGCCCGCCCGGACGCGGACCGGGCCCGCGAGCTGCTGGAGCAGGTGGCTGCGGCACCCGATGCGGACACCGCGACGACCGGGCTGCGCGGTCCGGCGCCGCTGCCGCGCGAGGCGATACGTGAGACGACGCAGCGGAGCGTTCCGTCGATCCCGCCGGGGTTCGGGCCGCCCGAGCAGGGACCGCCCGCACAGGTCCCGCAGGTCCCGGTGTCCGGGGCGGGCGCCGGTTTCGGGGCGCCGCCCATGGGCCCGACCGTGGTCACCCCGGCCTCGTCACCCGCTGCGGCACCCTCGCCGCGCCGCGGCAGGGGGCGCGTCCTGCTGACCGCGCTGGCCGTCACCGTCGTACTCGCCGCGACCGGCGTGACCGTCGCGCTCCTCGGCCGCTCCGACGACACCACCGCCACCGCAGGCGCGGCCCGGCCCACGGCGTCCCACGGCGCCGGTGCCGTGCCCTCGGGGGACGACAGCCGGGGCGCGGACGACCTCTCCAACGGCGCGGAGCCCACCGGGAAGGGCGAGCGGAAGTCCAAGGCTCCCGGCAAGGAGCCGGGCGGCAAGGGTGCGGCCACCGCCACCCGGGAGGCCACCGCTTCCGCGTCGAAGCCCGCGGGCGGCGGCGGCACGGGTACCGGCTCGGGCGGCGGCACCGGCTCGGGCGGTACGACGGGCGGCTCGGGCGACGGCGGCACGACCGGCGGCAGCGGGAGCGCAGGCGGCGGCGCAGGCGGCTCCAGCCCCGCGCCGGTGTGCGACCCCGCCGGCGGCGGCAAGTACAACTGCAACGTCTGGCGCACCGCCAAGTCCTACACGGCTGCCGGAGCCGAGGCCGGCGTCCTCAACGCGGGCACCAACTACTTCTACTGCCAGCAGAACCTGGGCCGCCGCGAGACCTACGGCGAGTGGACGAACGTGTGGTGGGCCAGGACGGACGACGACAGCGGCAACACGAACGTCTTCGTCAGCGACGTCTACCTCAAGGGCGGCGACAACGACGCACCGCTTCCCGGACTTCCCGTCTGCTGACGCCGTACGCGACCGCTGGAGCCCCGAGGCCGACGTCTGCGGCCAAGGGTCAGTCCGTGGGCGGCAGTTCGCCCGAGCCGCGCGTGATCAGCCGTGTCGGCAGCTCGATGCGCTCGGGGACGACGAGACTGCCGTCCAGTTGGCGGAAGAGGCGCTCGGCGGCCGTGCGGCCCAGGGTGGCGGCGTCCTGGGCGACGACGGTCACGCCGGGCTGGAGGAGGTCGGCGAGCTCGATGTCGTCGAAGCCGACTAGGGCGACGGGGCGGCCGCGCTCGGCGATGACCCGGACTACGGTGACGGTGACGCGGTTGTTGCCGGCGAAGACCGCGGTGACGGGGGAGGAGCCGGAGAGCATGTCCTCGGCCGCCCTGCGCACCCGCTGCGGGTCGGTGACGCCGAGGGACATCCAGGCGTCCTCGACGGGTATGCCCGCGTCCTCCATGGCGGCGCGGTAGCCGCGCAGCCGCTCGGCGGCGGTGTGGATGCGGGGCATGTCGCCGATGAAGCCGATGCGGCGGTGGCCGTGGGCGATGAGGTGGGCCACACCGTCCCGGGCACCGCCGAAGCTGTCCGACAGGACGACGTCGGCGTTGATCCTTCCGGCGGGTCGGTCCACGAACACGGTGGCGACGCCCGCCCTTATCTCGGGCTCCAGGTAGCGGTGGTCGTCACCGGCGGGGATCACGACGAGCCCGTCCACGCGGCGCGCGCACAGGGCGAGGACCAGCTCCTGCTCGCGGTCCGGGTCCTCGGCGCTGGAGCCGTTGATGAGCAGGGCACCGTGCGCCCGGGCCACCTCCTCCACCGCGCGGCTGAGGGGGCCGTAGAACGGGTCGGCGAGGTCCTCCAGGACGAGGCCGATGCTGGCGGTGCGGCCCTTGCGCAGCACCCGGGCGCTGTCGTTGCGCCTGAAGCCCAGCGCGTCGATGGCCTCCTGGACTCGGCGCTCGGTGTCCGGGGTGACGCCCGGCTCGCCGTTGACGACTCGTGAGACCGTTTTGAGGCCGACCCCGGCGCGCGCCGCGACATCCTTCATCGTCGGACGGTTGCCGTAGCGGTTCTCGGGGCGACGGGCGGTCTCTGCCACGATGTCCTGTCCTGTCGTGTCGTCCGCGGGGATGCGAAGGTCCCCCGGCTTGTATGAGGATGTGGCGTCGAGCATAGAGCCTGGACAACGTTGTCAGATGCGGGAGAGACTGTCCACCGCAATCTCCGGCCTGCGCCCCCACCGCGAGACCGGCCTGCCCTTTCCTCAAGGTTCCTCAAGGTTCAGCGGGAGATCAGACACTGATGCACACCGACCTCGTGGCCGCGCTCGACATCGGCGGCACCAAGATCGCCGGAGCGCTCGTGGACGGCCACGGCCGGATCCTCCTGCGCGCCCAGCGCCCGACGCCGGCGCAGGAGCACGGCGACACCGTGATGCGGGCCGTCGAGGACGTGCTCGGCGAGCTGACCGGCTCCCCGCTGTGGAGCAGGGCAGGAGCCGTCGGGATCGGCAGCGCGGGCCCCGTGGATGCCTCCGCGGGCACGGTCAGCCCGGTGAACGTGCCGGGCTGGCGTGACTTCCCGCTGGTCGAGCGGGTGCGTGGGGTCACCGGAAGCCTGCCGGTCGAGCTGATCGGCGACGGGGTGGCGATCACCGCCGCCGAGCACTGGCAGGGCGCCGCCCGTGGGCACGACAACGCGCTGTGCATGGTGGTCTCCACCGGCGTCGGCGGCGGCCTGGTCCTCGGCGGCCGGCTGCACCCCGGCCCGACGGGCAACGCCGGGCACATCGGCCACATCAGCGTCGACCTCGACGGCGACCCGTGCCCGTGCGGTTCCCGTGGCTGCGTCGAGCGCATCGCCAGCGGCCCCAACATCGCCCGCCGCGCCCTGGAACAGGGCTGGCTGCCCGGTCCCGACGGCGACACCTCGGCCGCCGCGGTGGCCGCCGCCGCGCGCGAGGGTCATCCGGTCGCCGTGGCCTCCTTCGAGCGGGCCGCGCAGGCGCTGGCTGCCGGGATCGCGGCCACCGCGACCCTGGTCGAGATCGACATCGCGGTGATCGGCGGGGGTGTGGGCAAGGCCGGCAGCATCCTGTTCACACCGCTGCGCAAGGCCCTGGCCGACTACGCGACCCTGTCCTTCGTCCAGCGGCTGACGGTCGTGCCCGCGCAGACGGGGACGGATGCGGGCCTGGTGGGGGCTGCTGCGGCGGCCTGCAGGTCACCGCGCCCAACTGCCGTGTGAAAAGCGGTGGTTGGTCCTCCATTCGGCGGTTGGCGTTCCATTGGCCGCCTGTTGGAGCCTTCCCTGAAGATCACTCGTGCGCGGCGCATGCCGGGCATGAGGGAGGGAACGGGACATGAAAGCACGTATCGTGCGGCGGGCTGCCGTCGGGGTCGGCACGCTTGCCTCAGTCGCCACGCTGGTGCTGGGCGGCAGCGGGGTCGCCTCCGCCGAGACCGCGCGGCACACGGTGTGGAGCAACAGCTGCTCGGGCACCCTGATGAGCGAGTACGTTTCGGGCGGCGGGGGCTGGCAGGTCCGGAACTACGTGAACAACAGCAGTGGTGGCACCACCTGTTCGGGCTGGATCGACTGGGCCCCGGACGGCGACACCAACCACTTCTACGGGCTGCAGAACCGGATCTGGGTCGACCCGTGGAACACCCAGGAGTCCACCTACATCCCGGACAACGACCCTGCGCTGGCCCGCGTCTGTGTGCAGGCGCAGGGCGACAACACGGCGCGCTGCAGCGCGTGGTGGTAGGCCGATGACGGTCACCGCGCGTCGTCAGGGGCTGAACCCTCGACGATCGCGCGGTGACTTCGGCGGGTCCGGTGCTCAGCACACGAGCTTCGCGTCCGCCCAGTCCGCGTGGTCGGAGTCGATGCCGTCGCCGCCGTCGGTGACGACGAGCCGGACCACCTGGGCGCCGCTCACGTCGGCCGTGACCGGCTGGGCGGGCATCGCGTTGGTGAGGACCCCGGTCGAGGCGACCTTCGTGCCGTCGGCCCAGATCTCGAAGGCGACGGTGCCGCGCGCGCCCTTCTCGTCGTCGACACCGACGTCCGCGGTGACCGACTCGCACACCGTGCCGGTGTAGTACTCGACGGCGCTCTCGGCGTGCACGCCCAGCCCCTTGGCGAATTCGACACCGCCCAGAGTGATCGGACGACCGTCGCCCGCGGCACTCTCGCCGTTGCTGGTGTTGCGCTCGACTGGGCCCCAGCCGTTGGTCGTCGACAGCCACGGCAGGTCACCGAGCGAGGAGACACCCGCGGGTGGCGCGACGACCACGGTTGCCTTCAGCGGCAGCACGCTCTCGACGCGCGTACCCGTGAGGGAGCGGTAACGCGCCCTCAACGTCAGGTCGTACGAGCCGGTGGCGGTGGACTCGGGGGCGGTGACCTGCCACTTGGTGCGCAGGGAACGGCCCGTCGGCAGCAGGCCCGCGGTGGTCGGCGAGATGGCCTTCACCGTCCAGCCGGCAGGGCCGGCGAGTGTCACGGAGAGGTGTGTGGCGGGCGTACGGCCGAGGTCGGTGACCTTCGACGTCAGCGCGGCCGTCTTGCCGGCCTGCACCAACGGGCTGCCGTCCAGGCCGAGTTCGACGGCCGGCGGGTGCGTGGCCCACCGGCCGCCGGCCGAGACGCGGACGAGAACCGTGCCGTGGGCGGGGACGGTCGCCGCGATCGTGCCCGCGGTGTTGTAGCTCCTGTGCTGCCACAGGTCCCGCAGGGTGTACGCGCCGGCCTCGGGCAGTCCGGCGGCTCGGGCGGTGGTGGCGATGTGCTGTGGACTGCCGGTCTCGTTGAACAGCGCCACCGCACGGCTGCCGTCCTTCATCTCCTTGGCGACCACCCAGCGGCCGCCCTCGGAGGACAGCACCGAGCCCTGCTTGCCCAGCGGGTCCTGGTCGACCGCGATGACCTCCTTGTTGCCGAGGACGTCGAAGGTCGCGTCGGACGCCTTGCGCAGGTCGGAGCCGATGAGCAGCGGTGCCGCCATGACCGACCACATCGAGAAGTGTGTGCGGTACTCGGTGTCGGTCATTCCGCCGTTGCCGACCTCCAGCATGTCCGGGTCGTTCCAGTGGCCGGGGCCCGCGTGGGCGGAGAGCGGCAGGTTCTGCTTCAGGATCGACAGCATCGAGCCCCAGCTGTCGCTGATGTCGCCGGTCGTGCGCCACAGGTGGCCGACGTCCGACGCCCATTCCCAGGGCTTGTTCTCACCCCACTCGCAGATGCTGTAGACGATGGGCCGACCGGTCGCCTTGAGGGCGTCACGCATCGTCGTGTAGCGCAGCTTGGCGTCCACGCCCTGGTTGTTGCAGTTGTCGTACTTGAGGTAGTCGACGCCCCAGTCCGCGAACTGCTGGGCGTCGCTGTACTCGTGGCCGAGTGCGCCCGGAAATCCCGCGCTGTTGCACGTCTTCGTTCCCGCGCTGGTGTAGATGCCGAGCTTGAGTCCCTTGGCGTGCACGTAATCGGCAACTGCCTTGATCCCGTGGGGGAATCGGACCGGGTCAGGCACCAGCTTGCCGTCCGCGTCGCGCGTCGGCAGGGCCCAGCAGTCGTCGAGGTTGACGTACTGGTACCCGGCGCCCTTGAGGCCCTTGTCGACGAACAGGTCGGCGATTCCCTCGACCATGGTCTCGTTGAACTCGGCCCGGCAGTGCGTGGAGTTCCAGTTGTTGAACCCCATGGGCGGGGTGAGGGCAAGACCGTCGGCCAGGGTGGGCGCGGCGGGGTCGGCGGTGGGAGCGGCGAGAGCCGGCGCCGCGAGCCCGGTCGTACACAACAGTCCTGCGGCGAGTGCTCCGATCACTCTTCGGCGAGGTGTGCGGATGTGAAGGTGACGCATCGTTACGTTCCTCCGAACACGCGAAAGGTAGGACGTGTAGCAGTCCTCGTCTGTCGTGCGCGTTTACGGTAGGACCTGTCGGACTCTGTTGGAAGAGAAGGGTAACGGTTGTTCGATATTTCGTCATAACCCTTGACGACACCTCTGTATGGGAGTGAGATCCAAGCCGCGCGTTCGGTTGTGTTGGATGGCACCCCGAGGAGGGCGACATGGCACAGTCATCGTTCAAGGAGTTCGGCGTGCCCGAAGGCACGGCAGGACATCGGATGTCCCGGCGCAATCTTTTGCGTGGTGCGGCCGCGGGAGTCGGCGCGGTCACGCTCCCCGTCCTGCTGTCCGCCTGCGGCGATGGATCGGGTGGGAACAAGAATGAAGTCAGCGTGGGGTCCAACGCCTCGGACCCGATTCCCAAGAAGGCCTACGCGGCGGCCTTCACGGCGTACGAGAAGACCTCGGGCAAGAAGGTCAAGGTCAACACCAAGGACCACAACGACTTCCAGGAGAACATCAACCGCTATCTGCAGGGCACGCCCGACGACGTCTTCATGTGGTTCGCCGGATATCGCATGCAGTACTTCGCCGAGAAGGGTCTGCTGCACGAGATCAGCGATGTGTGGAGCGGCTTCACCGGTTTCTCCGACGCCCTCAAGGACCAGTCCACGCACGCGGGCAAGCAGTACTTCGTGCCGTACTACTACTATCCGTGGGCCGTTTTCCACCGGAAGAGCCTCTTTGAGAAGCAGGGATACCAACAGCCGGGAACCTGGGACGAGTTCATCGCGCTCGCCAAGAAGATGTCCAAGGACGGCATTCCGGTCGCCTTCTGCGACAAGGACGGCTGGCCCGCGATGGGCACCTTCGACTACATCAACATGCGCCTGAACGGCTACGACTTCCACAAGTCCCTGATGGCGGGCAAGGAGTCGTGGACCGACAGCAAGGTGAAGGGTGTCTTCGACACCTGGCGCGAACTGATGCCGTATTACCAAAAGGGCGCCCTCGGCAGGACCTGGGAGGAGGCCGGGCAGGGTCTGGCGCAGCGCAAGACGGGCATGGCCGTGTTCGGAATGCCGCACCCCGGCACCCAGTTCGCGGAGAACGAGCGCGGGGACATCGACTTCTTCGCCTTCCCCGAGATCGACCCGCAGTACGGGCAGGACGCCGTGGAAGCCCCCATCGACGGATTCCTCGTCGCCAGGAAGTCGAAGAACCTCACCGGCGCCAAGGATCTCCTGAAATGGCTGGGCGCCCCCAAGGCCGAGGAAACCTACCTCGCTCTCGACCCCAACAATGTGGCGGTCAACGACGGCGCCGACACCTCCAAGTACAGCGCCCTGCAGAAGAAGTCGGCCCAACTGGTCTCCGGCGCCAAGCAGATTTCGCAGTTCATGGACCGCGACACCCGTCCCGACTTCGCCTCGACTGTGATGATCAAGGCGATCCAGGACTTCATCGGCAACCCGAAGGACGTCGACGGTCTGTGCAACAGCATCGAACGACAGAAGAAGACCATCTTCTCGTCGCCCGTCGGCTGAATCCGGAGGAAGACGTTCCGTGGCGCTCAACATCCCACGGCGCGCCGGTCGGCGGCGTCTGCGGCGGTTCACCCGCCGCGACGTCGTCGTCCTCGGCGTGCTCCTCGGCCTGCCCGTTCTGCTGGACATCGTCATCATCTGGGGCCCGACGCTGGCCTCCATCGGGCTTTCCTTCACCGCCTGGGACGGCGTCGGCGACGTCCACTGGGTCGGCGGCGACAACTACAAGAACCTCGTCGAGAACTATCCGGCGTTCTGGCCTGCCGTGCGCCACAACGTCATGTGGCTGCTCTTCCTCGGCCTGGTCGCCACCCCGTTCGGACTGTTCCTCGCGGTGCTCATCGACCGCGGCGTCCGCTTCAGCCGCTTCTACCAGTCCGTCATCTACATGCCGGTCGTGCTCTCTCTCGCCATCGTAGGCTTCATCGCGCAGCTGATCCTCGGCACCGACCAGGGCGTGGTCAACACCGTCCTCAACAACCGCGCCGACCCGATCGACTGGCTCGGGGACTCGCACCTCAACCTGTGGATGATCATGATCGCGGCGGGCTGGCGGCATGTCGGCTACGTCATGATCCTCTACCTGGCCGGCCTGAAGTCCGTCGACCCGCAGCTGAAGGAAGCAGCCGCCATGGACGGCGCGAACGAGCGGCAGACCTTCTTCCGCGTCGTCTTCCCGACCCTGCGCCCGGTCAACGTCGTCGTGGGCGTGATCACCGTCATCGAGGCACTGCGCGCCTTCGACATCGTCTACGCCGTCAACAAGGGCCGCAACGGACTGGAAGTGCTCTCCGTCCTGATCACCGACAACATCATCGGGGAGGCCAGTCGCATCGGATTCGGCTCCGCCATCGCGGTCGTCCTGCTCACCGTCTCCCTGGGATTCATCGTGACGTTCCTGGTCCAAGAGCTGCGAGGTGCCCGCGACCGATGACCGCAGACCTACGCACCGGCGCGCCCGTCCACCCGGCCGCCACCACCCTTCCCGCCCCCAAGTCCCCTTCGCAACACGGCCGTTGGGGCGTGCACATCTTCCTGGCCGGCGTGTCGCTGGCGTTCCTCGCGCCGCTCCTGCTCGCCGTCTACGCCTCACTGCGTCCCTACGAGGAGACGGCGCAGAACGGCTACTTCTCCTTCCCCAAGCACCTGTCCTTCGAGTACTACCGCCGGGCCTACACCGAATCCGGCATGGGGAAGTACTTCACCAACACGCTGCTGATCGCCGTCCCCGCCGTGGTGGTGACCCTCTTTCTGGCCTCGTTCGTCGCCTTCGCCGTCTCCCGGCTGAAGCTGCGCGGCGGGCTGGTCCTGCTGATGTTCTTCACCGCGGGCAACCTGCTGCCCCAACAGGTCATCGTCACCCCGCTGTACGTCCTGTTCAACAGGATCCCGCTGCCCTGGTGGATGTCCGACTCCATGACGATGTACGACTCCTACTGGGCCGTCATCATCGTCAACATCGGCTTCCAGATGGGCTTCTGCGTCTTCGTCCTCGCCCATTTCATGCGCACGCTGCCGCAGGAGATCCTGGAGGCCGCGATCGTCGACGGCGCCGGTGTGTGGACCCAGTTCTGGCGCATCACCCTGCCGCTGTGCCGCCCGGCCCTCGCAGCCCTGGGAACCCTCGAGTTCACCTGGATCTACAACGACTTCCTGTGGGCGCTGATCTTCATCTCCAACCCCGACAAACTCCCGGTCACCTCTTCACTGAACAACCTCAGGGGTCAGTTCTTCACCGACTACAACCTGCTCGCCGCGGGCTCGGTGCTGGTCGCCCTGCCCACCATCCTCGTCTTCCTGGTGCTGCAACGGCACTTCATCGCCGGGCTGACACTGGGGTCGACGAAGGGGTAGCCATCGTGGAGCCACCGGCCCGCGGCGAGCGGGTCATGGATGTGCGGCTCAGCCGTGGTAGGTGATGTACCCGTTGCCGTCGGGGTCGTTGGCGCTCGCCGTGTACTTGTGGGTGTCGGCGTGGCTGCCGTTCGACTTGTACAGGTAGATGGTGTCCCCGCCGTTGTTCCACATGAAGTTGCAGCTCTGCCGGTACACCACGTTGTGTGCGTCGGAGTCGGTGCCGCGGCCGCCGCGCAGCTTCACGTAGTCACCGGGCTGGAGGTAGTGGTTGGAGGGGAAGGTGAAGACGTTGCCACTGGCGCTGGCGTCCTTGACCTTGTAGCCCTTGAGGTTGACGGTCGTCGAGGACGAGTAGTTCTTGATCGTCAGGTACTCCTCCTTGGTGTTGCCGGTGGCGCAGTTGTTGGAGTCGCTGCCGGGCGCGTTGTACTGGATGCCGCGGACCTTGAGCGCCGAGCTGTACTCGGTGGCCTGGGCCGGTGCGGCGAGGACGACGGTGAGTGCGGTGGCCGTGATGGCCCCGGCTATCGCGAAGCGCTGACGCATGGGATGTACCCCCCTGGTGGTGCCATGTGAAGCGTCAGAGCGTACAGAAGCCGGTGCTGGGCGGTGACGTTTTTGCGGATTCGTCCGACGAAGCCCACCGACGTCCGGTACGTGCTGCCGGTGGGCTCCCTCTGATGGTGGGTTCGCTCGGTCGGGGGGCGTCGCCCCGCCGCCGGTTCAGACCCTGCGCCAGCGCGCCATCGCGAACGAGAAGACGCCGAACAGGACCAGGCCCGTCGCGACGCAGACCAGCAGCCACGGGCCCGCGGCGGTGTCGGCGAACGAGCGGAGGGTGTCGTCCATACCCTTCGCCTTGTCCGGCTCGTACTCGACGGCCGCCCGGAGCGCGAAGCCGCCCGCCGCGACGAACACCAGCCCGCGGGCCACCCCTCCGGCCACTCCCGTCGTGTCGACCAGGCGGCGCACCCCCGTCGACATCTCACCGAGCTTGAGATTGCGCCGGTACTCCCGCAGCACCGCCCGGGCGCCCACCCACACGCCCGCCACCACGATGCCCGCCCCGGCCGCGCCCACGATCCACTGACCGGCCGGCAGATCAAGGGCCTTGGCCGTCACATCGCGCGACTGCTCGTCACTGGAGCTGCTACCACCCGAGCCCGCCGCGAAGGACAGCACCGAGTAGGCCACGAACGAGTAGAAGACACAGCGGGCGAGAGCCAGCAGCCGCTTCTTCGCGCTGCGACCGTCCTGCCCCACCGAGCCGAAGGCCACCTCGGACAGCCGCCACAGCGCCATACCGACAAGCCCCACGCCCAGCACCCACAACAGGACGGCCCCGAAGGGCTTTCCGGAGATCTCGGCCAGCGCGCCGCCCCGGTCGGCCTGCTTCTTCCGGTCGCCGAAGGCGATCTGCAGAGCCAGCACGCCGACCAGCAGATAGATGACCCCGCGAGCGGCCAGCCCGGCCCTCGCCGCGCCTTCCGTCAAGGAACTCCGTACCGCCCGTCGACCACCGATCGGACTGTTGCGCGTCACCGCAGTCGTGTTCATCGAACCTCCCGCTTGCCGGTTTCCCCGGCTCGCGGGAACCACACGGGCGCGGTCGGCGGTCAGGGGGTGAAGACCTCCTCAAGGCTGTCGACGACCCCGTTCTTGCCGACGTGGTACTTGAAGACCAGACCCGAGTCGGGATGCGCCTCGACCCAGTCGAGGAACTCCTGGACGCCGATGCGCTGGTTCTCGGAGCTCTCCACGACGGGGTTGGTCGCGGTCACGTATGCCGCCTGGTCCATCGGCAGATACGTCTCCTTGCCGACGGTCTCGAAGGGGGCACCGTCGGAGTCCCCGGTGCCGCAGCCCCAGTTTCCGTGCTTGACGATGAGGTTCAGGGAGCCGCCCTCCGGGCTGTAGCGGTAGACCGCGATCTCGTCGGGGGAGATCGGCATCTTGTGATCGCAGCCGTCGCCCGTGCCGCCGCCGTCCGAAGGGGCCGTCGTGGCGGAGGCGGGCGGTGCGGACGCGGAGGCCTTGGTCCCGGGGGCCTTGGAGCCGCTGCCCGGGTCGGCGGACGTCTTCGAGGCGGGCTGTGCGCTCGCCGCGCCCGATCCGTCGCCGGACTTGCCGCCCGAGGCAGTCGTCTGTGCCGTGCTCGGGTCCGTGCCGGCGGCCGCGCCGCCCGTGTTCCCGCCGTCGGAGCAGCCGGTGAGGGCCAGTGCCCCCGCCGCGCACAGGCTCAGTGCGATCGCACGGACGGCGCCGGGTCTGCGGCGGGTCGTCCGGGTGTTCGGCGTCATGATGCGTCCCCCTGTGTCACAAGACCCGTATCGGGATGATCGAGTCGGCAGGAAGGACGGAATTCGGCCGTCGGCAGTTTCATGATTTCGCCAAAAAGGAGGTACGTGGCCTACCCGTGACCCATCTGCCGGTGCGCAGTTGATTCGGGCATGAAGAAGCGAAGCATGCTTGCCGTTGCGTCCCTCGCCGCCGGATTCGTCGTCGCGGCGATCTCACCGTCCCACGGTGCCGACAGCGGCGTACTCGACGATTTGAACCTGCCCGACACCGTCAGCACCCTCGACCACACCGTCAGCAGCGACAGCCTCGCCGTGGACGACAAGGCGTTGGGCCAGAACAACTGACGTACCAGGGTGACGGATGAGCCGGCGCGACCGGTGAGCCCGCTTCATGGCGCCGGTGCCCCGAGGGAGGGGCACCGGCGCCACGGCGTTCCGGCCGCCGGAAGGCTCCCTCAACTGGACCTGGTTTCCGTGGCAGGGTGGAGCGGGCAAGCCACAGGGGGCCAACAGAAGAGGGGGAACCGTGATCGTCTGGGTCAACGGTGCGTTCGGTGCGGGGAAGACCACGACCGCACGGGAACTGATCGACCTGATCCCGAACAGCACGCTCTTCGACCCCGAGGTCATCGGCGGCGGACTCGCACAGCTGCTGCCGCCCAAGCGCCTCGCCGAGGTCGGTGACTTCCAGGACCTGCCGATCTGGCGGCGACTGGTGGTCGACACCGCGGCCGCTCTGCTCGCGGAGCTCGGCGGTGTCCTCGTCGTCCCCATGACCCTGCTGCGCCAGGAGTACCGCGATGAGATCTTCGGCGGCCTCGCGTCCCGCCGTATCCCCGTACGCCATGTGCTCCTCGCTCCGGCGGAAACGATCCTGCGCGCACGCATAGCGGACCGCGAGATACCGGAGGACCTGCCCGACGGCGACATACGCATACGCCAGTGGTCCTACGACCACATCGAGCCGTACCGCGCCGCACTCGCCGGCTGGCTCACCGCCGACGCCCACCTCATCGACACCAGCGCGCTCACCCCGTACGACACGGCCGTCCGTATCGCCGAGTCCGTACGCGCGGGTGACGTGCCCGCATGCGACATCGTGCAGACGCCCGAGCCCACCGCCGAGACCGTCGCGGCCGGGGTGCTGCTCTTCGACCAGCAGGACCGGGTGCTGCTCGTCGACCCGACGTACAAGGCGGGTTGGGAGTTTCCCGGCGGGGTCGTCGAACCCGGAGAGGCGCCCGCGCGCGGCGGCATCCGCGAGGTCGCCGAGGAAACGGGCATCCGGCTCGACGAGGTACCCGGCCTGCTCGTCGTCGACTGGGAGCCGCCCGCGCCTCCCGGCTACGGCGGCCTGCGCCTCCTCTTCGACGGCGGCCACCTCGACGCCGACGCGGCCGAACGCCTGCTGCTGCCCGGCCCCGAACTGCGCGACTGGCGCTTCGTCACCGAACAGGAGGCTGCCGAGCTGCTGCCGCCGGTGCGCTACGAACGCCTGCGGTGGGCACTGCGGGCACGCGAACGAGGGGCGGCGCTCTATCTGGAGGCGGGGGTGCCGGTCGGTTGACGCCGGTCCCGGCGCTGTGATCCGGGCCCTCACGCCTCCGGCGCGGGCGGGTGCGCAGCCCGCGCCGGAAAGGGCCCCTGCCGTGGGCGGACCGGGCCGCCCGGCCGGTCAGCTCGCCGCGTAGTTGCGCAGGAACAGGGCCTCGGCGACGGACAGGCGTTCCAGCTCCTGCGGGGACACGCTCTCGTTCGCGGCGTGGATCTGGGCCTCCGGCTCGCTGAGCCCGATGAGCAGGATCTCGGCCTGCGGGTACAGCGAGGCAAGGGTGTTGCACAGCGGGATGGAGCCGCCCTGACCGGCGTACTGCATCTCCTGGCCCGGGTAGGCGACCGACATGGCCTCGGCCATCGCGGCGTACGCCGGGCTGGAGGTGTCGGCGCGGAACGCCTGGCCCTGGCCGATCTGCTCGGTGCTCACCCGCGCGCCCCACGGCGTGTGCGTCTCCAGGTGGGCCTGGAGCAGCTTGGTGGCCTGGACCGCGTCCACGCCCGGCGGGACGCGCAGGCTGACCAGCGCCCGGGCACCGGCCTGCACGGACGGCGTGGCGCCGACGACCGGCGGGCAGTCGATGCCGAGGACCGTGACGGCCGGACGCGCCCAGATGCGGTCGGCGACCGTGCCGGAGCCGATCAGCTCCACGCCGTCGAGCACCTTGGCGTCCTTGCGGAACGCCTCCTGGTCGTACTGCAGACCGTCCCACGACGTGTCGGTCGTCAGTCCGTCCACCGTCGTCGAACCGTCCTCGGCACGCAGCGAGTCCAGTACGCGGATCAGCGCGCCGAGCGCGTCGGGCGCGGCACCACCGAACTGGCCCGAGTGCAGGTTGCCCTCGAGCGTGTCCACCTGCACGCGCACGAGGGTCATCCCGCGCAGCGTGGAGGTGACCGTCGGCAGCCCGACCCGGAAGTTCCCGGCGTCACCGATGACGATGGTGTCGGCGGCCAGCAGCTCGGGGTGCTCCTCGGCGTACCGCTCCAGGCCGCCCGTGCCCATCTCCTCCGAGCCCTCGGCGATCACCTTGACGTTGACCGGAACGCCGCCATTGGCCTTGAGGGCGCGCAGGGCGAGCAGGTGCATGATGACGCCGCCCTTGCAGTCGGCGCTGCCGCGTCCGTACCAGCGGCCGTCGCGCTCCGTCAGCACGAACGGCGGCGTCGCCCAGGCGGTCTCGTCCAGCGGCGGCTGCACGTCGTAGTGCGCGTAGAGCAGGACCGTCTTCGCGCCCTCGGGGCCAGGCAGGAAGCCGTACACCGACTGGGTGCCGTCCGGGGTGTCGAGGAGGGCCACGTCCTGGAAACCCTCGGCGCGCAGCGCGTCGGCGACCCAGTTGGCCGCCCCCTCGCTCTCGCTCTTGGGATATTGGTCGAAGTCCGCCACCGACTTGAAGGCCACCAGCTCGGTGAGCTCCGCCTTCGCCCTCGGCATCAGCGAGGCGACGGTCTCGGCGACCGGATTCGACGACATGGGCACGCTCCTTGTAGGTGCGACGTTGTACTTGTGGGTACGAGTGATCGTGCGTGCGCACCCGCGTACTGGTGTGCGGGCGCATACGGGTCCGATCCTCCCACAGCGATCTGCGGCGATGCCCGCCGTAGGATGCGGGGGACAGGTGCGGCAGACGGCTGGACTGGGAGCAGCAAACCATCGTGAGCAGCGAGAACTCCGAGAACTCTTCGGGCGGCGCGGAGCGGGTGTGGGACGTCGTCGTGGTCGGCGCGGGACCCGCAGGGGCCTCGGCCGCCTATGCGGCAGCGGTCGCGGGACGCAGTGTCCTGTTGCTGGAGAAAGCCGAGCTGCCCCGTTACAAGACGTGCGGCGGCGGCATCATCGGCCCCTCGCGCGACGCACTGCCGCCCGGCTTCGAACTGCCCCTCCAGGACCGGGTGCACGCGGTCACGTTCGCGCTCGACGGCAGGTTCACGCGCACCCGCCGCTCCAAGCAGATGCTGTTCGGGCTGATCAACCGGCCCGAGTTCGACCAACAACTCGTCGAGCACGCGCAGAAGGCGGGCGCCGAACTGCGCACGGGGGTCACCGTCACGCGGGTGGAACAGCACGGATCGGCGGTCCCGGACCGGCGCACCGTCGCCGTGGTGCTGCAGGGCGGTGAGACGGTGCTCGCGCGGTCCGTCGTCGGCGCGGACGGCAGCGCGAGCCGCATAGGAGCGCACGTCGGCGTGAAGCTCGACCAGGTCGACCTCGGCCTGGAAGTGGAGATCCCGGTGCCTCAGACCGTCGCCGAGGACTGGAAGGGCCGCGTCCTCATCGACTGGGGCCCGCTGCCCGGCAGTTACGGCTGGGTGTTCCCGAAGGGGGACACGCTGACGGTGGGCGTCATCTCGGCGCGGGGCGAAGGCGCTGCCACCAAGCGGTACTTGGAGGACTTCGTCGCCCGGCTCGGGCTCGCCGGCTTCGAACCGAGCATCTCCTCGGGGCACTTGACCCGCTGCCGCGCCGACGACTCGCCGCTGTCGCGCGGCCGGGTCCTGGTCTGTGGCGACGCGGCCGGGCTCCTTGAGCCGTGGACTCGCGAGGGCATCTCCTTCGCGCTGCGCTCGGGGCGGCTCGCGGGGGAGTGGGCGGTGCGGATCGCCGAGGCGCACGACGCGGTGGACACCCGGCGCCAGGCGTTGAACTACGCCTTCGCCATCAAGGCGGGCCTCGGTGTCGAGATGAGCATCGGCAAGCGGATGCTCGCGGCCTTCGAACGGCGTCCCGGTGTGTTCCACGCGGCGCTCACGAGCTTCCGGCCTGCCTGGCGGGCGTTCGCGGGCATCACGCGCGGAGCGACCTCGCTGGGCGAGCTCGTGCGCAGCCACCCGATGGCCGGGCGCGCCCTGATCGCGCTCGACCGTTCACCGTCCGAGGAGCCGGGCGTCAGCTCTTGAGCGTGAGCCGGAAAACGGGGTGGTCGGGGGCTATGCGCAGCAGCTCCGCGTCGGGGGAGTCGGGGCCGACCCCGTTGAAGAAGACGCCGACCTCGGCCTTCCAGCGCTTGAGGTAGGCGCGCAGCAGCGGCACCTTGTCGTCGTCGGCGACCTCGGCGGCGGTGAACACGTCCACGTTCTTGCCGAGGCGCAGCTCGCCGCCGCCCGCGGCCCTCATGTTGTGCGTCCACTGGACGTGGCCGCGGGGGGCGACGAGGTACTGCGCGCCGTCCACGGTGAGCAGGTTGACCGGGGTGGTGCGCCACTCGCCGCTCTTGCGTCCGCGGACCGCGAGGACCCGGGAGCCCCAGACGCTCAGGCCGCGGCGGGTCATCCAGGCGACGGCGCGGTTGAAGACGTTGACGGTGAACCAGCCGGGCTTCTTGACGTGTGCGGACATGGTGACTTCCTCCAGTGGATGCCTGTGAGCGGACGGAAAGTGTGAGCACTGCTCTCGCTTGAGAGAAGTGTGTACGAGATCAGTGATCCAAAGCAAGAGCAGTGCTCTCTTTTGTGTGCACTGCTCTGGAAACGTGGAAGACTGGCCGGCATGAGTACCGCACGAGGAGCGCGCGCCCGAGCCAGGATCGAGGTCACAGCGGCCATCAAGGACGAGGCGCGCAGACAGCTCGCCGCGGAGGGCGCCGCCAAGCTCTCCCTGCGGGCCGTGGCCCGCGAGCTCGGCATGGTTTCCTCCGCGCTGTACCGCTACTTCCCCAGCCGTGACGACCTGTTGACCGCGCTCATCATCGACGCGTACGACTCCCTCGGGGAGGGTGCGGAGTCGGCGCACGCCGAAGTCGCCGACGCCGAGCCACGGGAGCGCTGGCGGGCCGTGTGCGAGGCGGCGCGGCGATGGGCGCTGGCGCATCCGCACGAGTACGCGCTGATCTACGGCTCCCCGGTGCCCGGCTACACGGCCCCGGAGGCCACCGTCCCGGCTGCCGCCCGCGTGGGCCTCCTCCTGATCGGCATCGTCCGCGACGCGCATCAGGGCGAGGGGGTGGCGCGTACGCCGCTGCCCGCGGAACTGAAGCCCGAGGCGCAGCGGATGGCCGCCGACCTCGCACCCGACCTGCCGGCAGAGGTGATCGTGGCGCTCGTGGCCGCCTGGGCGCAGCTCTACGGACTGATCGGCTTCGAGCTGTTCGGGCAGTTCAACCGGGTCGTGGAGGAGCGGCAGGCGTTCTTCCGGTATGCGGTGGACCAACTCGCCCACGGCGTGGGGTTGGTGTTCCCCCGGTCCACGGGTGCGGCGGGCGGCGGGCGCGGCGGGGCCGGGTCCTGACGAGTGATCCGCGCGTGCGGTGAGTGCCGTGGAAAATCCCGGGTGTCCGGGTGTCCAGGGCTGCGTCGGCGGTTGGGTCCCTCCCTGGCGAATGGGCTGAGTTCTGTCAGTTTTCGCAACCACCTTGTTCTTGCAAGTAATATGCAACAAGCTTGGCTGGTCCTTACCGCTTGTACCGCCTGCCCGGATGCGGAGCCACGCCATGCCTCAACTGCTGCCCGATCCCGGACCGCAGCGCGTCATCGCGGCCTCGAACTTCGTCTACACCCTGGGGAGCGGCCTCTATCTGACCGCCGGGGTCCTGTACTTCACCCAGGCGGTCCACCTTCCCGCAGGTCAGGTGGGGCTCGGGCTCGGCATCGCCGGGTTCGTCTCGCTGGCGCTGGGCATCGGCGTCGGTCACCTCGCGGACCGGCACGGGGCGCGCGGCGTCTACGCGACCACGCTGATCGTCCAGGCGCTGGCGACGGCCGGGTTCGTACTGGCGGACGGCTTCTGGCCGTTCGTCCTCGCCGTGTCCGTGGCCACCGGCGGGAAGGCGGCCGGGCTGGCCGCCCGCAGCCCGCTCATCCGGCACTACGGAGGGGACCGGCCGCAGGAGTTCCGCGCCTACCTCCGTGCCGTGACCAACGTCGGGATCTCCTTCGGGGCCCTGCTCGCGGGCTGGGTCGTCCAGGTCGGCACGCTCACCGCCTACCACCTGCTGGTCCTCGGCAACGCGCTCGCCTTCGCGGCCTCCGCGGCGATCCTGGTCCTTCTGCCGCCGCTGAAGCCCGCGGTCACGGCCGTCGGCCCTCGCTGGATCGCGCTGCGGGACCGGCCCTACCTGCTGATCACCGCCCTCGACGGCGTCATGGCCATCCAGTTCAAGGTGCTCACCGTGGCCATCCCGCTCTGGCTGGTGGGTGCCACCACCGCCCCGCACTGGCTCATCTCGGGGACCATGCTCACCGGCACCGTCATGGTCGTCGCCCTTCAGGTACGAGCGAGCCGCAGCATCGACAGCCCTGCGGCGGGTGCGGGCGCCTACCGCAGAGCGGGCGTGGCCTTCCTCGTCTCGTGCGCGCTGATCTCGTTGTCCGCCGGGGTGCCGGCCTGGGCCGCCGCGACACTTCTCCTCACCGCGGTGGTGATCCACACGATCGGTGAACTGTGGCACTCCGCCGCGGGCTTCGAGGTGTCGTTCGCCCTCGCCCCGCCGCGCGCCACCGGCCAGTACCTGGGCGTGTTCGGCCTCGGTGCCGGCCTGGCCGAAGCCGTCGGGCCGACCCTGCTCATCGCGCTCTGCATCAGCTGGGGCCGCCCCGGCTGGTACGTCGTGGGCGCACTGTTCGCTCTCACGGGTCTGGCCGCACCACCCGCTGTCCGCTGGGCGCAGCGCCGGCAGGTCGTTGCTCGGCCAGTCCCTGAAGCAGCGCCGGTGTAGCGGCGACGCGGCTCCGTCTGCGGGTACTACGCAGGGAGTACACGTGATCACGACGCCGGGGTGACGCCATGGTGGTCCCGTGCGGTCTAGCGTGACGGTCATGGACGAGCAGCGCGCACGCAGGGGCGGTGGCCCGCGCCGGGCGTGGGGCGGGCCACCGGCGGTACGGCGGCCAGGGGGGTGGCAGGGCCCGCCGTGGTGGAACCGACGGGACGGCGACGAAGAGGACACCCTCCCGCGCTGGCCGTGGCGCACCACGCTGCTGCTGACCGTCTTCGTGCTCATCGGCAGCAACTTCGCCGCGCATGCGCAGAGCGACCGTGAGCCGCTGAACCTCCTCGCCCGTGCCCTGCTCGTCGCGGGCTCCGGCCTGCTGCTCTGGCGCCACCGCCACCCGAGGTTGGTGGTCTTCGGTACGGCGGCCTGCGTGATGGTCTACCTCGGCGCGGGCTACCCGTACGGTCCGGTGTTCCTCACCGTCGCCGTCGCCTGCTTCAGCGCCGTGCTCGCCGGGCACCGCAAGGCGGCCTGGGGAGCGCTCGGCATGCTGTGGGCGGCGCACCTCCTGGTCGGGCACTGGCTCTACCGGTGGCTGCCGCCGAACGACGACTCGGCCGCCTCCTGGGGCGGGGAGATCGCGGTCGCCACCTGGATGGTGGTGATCGTCGCGCTCTCCGAGCTGGCCCGCGTACGCCGCGAGCAGTGGGCCCGCGACCGTGCCGAACGCGCCCAGGCGAGCAAGCGGCGCGCCGACGAGGAACGCCTGCGGATCGCCCGCGAACTGCACGACGTCCTCGCGCACAGCATCTCGGTGATCAACGTTCAGGCGGGCGTCGGCCTGGCGCTGCTCGACTCCGATCCCGAGCAGGCCCGCACGGCGCTGACCACCATCAAGGCGGCCAGCAAGGAGGCGCTCGGGGAGGTACGCCAGGTGCTCGACACGCTGCGCACCCCCGGCGACGCACCGCGCGCCCCGGCCCCGGGCCTGGACCGGCTGCCGGAACTGGTCGAACAGGCCGCCGGCGCGGGTCTGACGGTCGTCGTCGAGACGAGGGGCGCGCAAAGGGCCCTGACCCCGGGCACCGATCTCGCCGCCTTCCGCATCGTGCAGGAGGCCCTCACCAATGTCGTACGGCATTCGGGATCGCGCCGCGCGCGCGTGCTGGTCGACCGCATGGCGGGTGCCCTTCGGCTGCGCATCGACGACGACGGGCCCGCGACCGGGGCGGACGCCGGCGGCAGCGGCAACGGTCTGGCCGGAATGCGGGAGCGGGCCGCCGCTCTCGGTGGCACGATCGAGGCGGGCCCGCGGGACGACGGAGGTTTCCGGGTGCTGGCGCTGCTGCCGCTGAAGCTCAAGGAGGACCGGTGATCCGCGTACTGCTCGCCGACGACCAGTCGCTGGTCCGGGCAGGTTTCAAGGCGCTGCTCGGTGCCCAGCCGGACATCGAGGTGGTCGCGGAGGCCGCCGACGGCGAGGAAGCGGCGCGCAAGGTGCGCGAACTGCGCCCCGATGTCGTCCTGATGGACATCCGGATGCCCGTGCTCGACGGTCTCGCCGCCACGCGCCGCATCACCGGCGACGCGGAGTTGAAGGACGTCAAGGTGGTCATGCTCACCACCTTCGAACTGGACGAGTACGTCTTCGAGGCGATCCGCTCGGGCGCCTCGGGCTTCCTGGTCAAGGACACCGAGCCGGAGGAACTCCTGCGCGCGGTACGGGCGGTGGTCGAGGGTGACGCACTGCTCTCGCCGGGCGTCACCCGGCGGCTGATCTCCGAGTTCGCCGCCCGCTCCAAGGAGCCGGCGGCCGCGCACTCACTGGCGGAACTCACCGAGCGGGAACGGGAGGTGATGGCCCTGGTCGGGATCGGCCTGTCCAACGAGGAGATCGCCCGGCGGCTGGTCGTCAGCCCGCTCACGGCCAAGACGCACGTGAGCCGGACCATGGTGAAGCTCGCCGCCCGTGACCGGGCCCAACTGGTCGTGCTGGCCTACGAGTCGGGCCTGGTTCGGCCGGGCTGGCTGGGCTGAGCGGCCCGGCGGAAGCGCCCGAGGACGATCACGAGAACCGTGGGGAAGACGATGACCGCGCTCAGGGCGGCAAGTGGGCCCAGCAGGTCGTGCCGGGCGCGGAGGGATCCGAAGAGCATGGGGAGTACTTCGGAGACGCCGAAGAACGCGGCTCCGGCCAGGATCGCCGCGGCGAACAGGGCGTAGACGATCTCGACCGTCTCGGCGTCCTCCTCGGCCTTCGTGCGTCTCCCCATACCGCGAGTGTCACGGCAGCGCGTCCGGCAGGCAAGGAACTGCCCACCGGACGCGTGGAGTTGACTGCGGAATCAGTCGCGGACCGCCACAGGCGTCACGTCCACCCCTTCCTTCTGAACGGAAACAGCCTCCTCGGGTGCGGACTTGGCGACCACGAGCGACTCTCGTGCCGGTCGTGTCCGCAGCCCGGTGAGGGAGATCAGCAGGCCCACGACCGCGATGCCCGTGACCACGATCAGACCGGGCCGGTAGCTGTCGAGGACGGCCTGCGGCGAGGGGTTCTCGGGCGTGTGGGCGGTGACGACCGCCGTCACGACGGCCAGGAACAGGGCGCCGCCCACCTGCACCGAGGTGTTGAGCAGGCCCGAGACCATGCCCTGCTCGTGGTCCTCGACCCCGTTGGTGGCCTGGATGTTGAGCGAGGGGAAGACCAGCGCGCAGGCCGCGCCTATCAGCAGCATCGACGGCAGGATCACCGACGCGTACACGGGGTCGAGGTCCACGCGCAGGAACAGCGCGTAGCCGACGACCATCAGGGCGAAGCCCGCAGCCAGCAGCCGCGGCGTCCCCACCCGGTCGACGATGGCGCCCACCTTGGTGGAGGACAGCGCGACCAGGGCGCCCGCGGGCAGGAAGGCGAGCGCGGTGTGCAGCGCCGACCAGCCCAGCAGCGACTGCATGTACAGGGTCACCAGGAACTGGAAGCCGACGTACGAGCCGAAGAACGCCATCGCGCCCAGCTGCGCCCGGATCTGGCTGCCGGAGCGCAGCACCCCGAGCCGGATCAGCGGGCTCGGGCTGCGCCGCTCGACGGCGACGAAGACCGTGAGCAGGACGGCGACCGCGAGGAAGGAGAGCAGAGTACGGGCCGAGGCCCAGCCGGCCTCCGGGGCCTGTACGACGGTGAACACGAGCAGCAGCATCGATGCCGTGCCGAGGATCGCGCCGGGGATGTCGTAGCCGTTGTGGTCCTTCTCGCGCTCGCTGCGCGGCAGCAGCTTCAGGCCCGCCACCAGGGCGAGGAGAGCGATGGGCGCGGGCAGCAGCATGGTCAGGCGCCAACTGGCCTCGGTGAGCAGCCCGGACAGCACCAGGCCCATCGAGAAGCCGGTGGCCGCGCAGGTGGTGTAGATGGAGAGGGCGCGGTTGCGCAGCGGGCCCTCGGCGAAGGTCGTGGTGATGATGGAGAGGCCGGCGGGGGCGGTGAAGGCCGCGCTCAGGCCCTTGATGAAGCGGCTCGCGATCAGCAGCGGGCCCGAGTCGACGAGGCCTCCGAGCAGCGAGGCGACCGCGAAGACACCCAGGGCCACCAGGAAGACCTGGCGGCGGCCCAGCAGGTCGGCGGTGCGTCCGCCGAGGAGGAGCAGCCCGCCGTATCCCAGGATGTAGCCGCTGACGATCCATTGGAGTGTCGAGGTCGAGAGGTCGAGTTCGGACCCGATGGACGGCAGGGCGACGCCGACCATCGACACGTCCAGTGCGTCCAGGAACATCGCGGCGCAGAGCACCAGGAGGGTGCCCCACAGTCGAGGGGTCCAGCGTCCGTCGGACGCGGGGGTGGTGAGCGGAGAGGTCATGTCGGAGACACTACATGCACACGCATCCAATGCAAACGCATTTAGTTCCAATGCAATAAAGAGGATTCTTTGCTAACGTGCGCCCATGGCGACGACCAACGCCGAGCAGGGGCTCGTGAACCAGTGGCGTGACATCCTCGCGGTGCATGCCCGCACCCTGTGCGAGCTCGACCGCGAGCTGCACCGACACGGCCTGGGCGCCAGTGACTTCGAGGTACTGGACGTGCTCGCCGAGAGCTCCGCGGCGGACGGCGACAGTACCTACCGCGTCCAGGAGATCTCCGAGCGCGTGCACCTGAGTCAGAGCGCCCTGTCCCGCCTCATCGGCCGTCTGGAGAAGGACGGGCTCGTGACGCGCTGCATGTGCCCGGAGGACCGGCGCGGCGTGCGCGTCGCCCTCACCCCCAAGGGCCGCGACCTCCACGACGAGGTGCTGCCCGTGCAGCGCGCCGTGCTGACGCGGATGCTGGTCCAGGGCCCGCCCGACTGACCCTTCGGACCGGCTGACTTCCGGGGCTCCGTTCCGCTCGGTTCAGCTCCAGGTGATCCCGGACTTCTCCCGCCACAGCGCGGCGAGCGTGGCGTCACCTGTCAGGGCAGGGAAAGGCAGCCGGTTCCACAGCGAGAGATACAGCCGCGCGGCCGGCCCGGACAGCTCGCAGTGCGCCTCTCCGGCAGCGTCCCTCGTGGTCACCGGGGCATCCTGCGACAGGCGTACGGTCCACACCGCGTCCGAGGGCGCGTCCGACGCCCGTACGCGCAGCACGCGCGGCTCCTGCGTGCGGACTCCGCTCCGGGCGCGGGCGTGGAAGCCGTTCAGCAGCTCGTCGATCCCGTCCAGGGCGAAGTCCGTCGCGATGGCGGTCGGAGCCTCGGCGAGCGCCGACTCCGCGTCGACCCGGTGGACGGTCGTCTCGTGCGCCTGCCGCCGCGCCCAGAAGGCCAGCGGCGAGGGCGCGGGCAGGAAGCTCCAGCACTCGACGTCGGCGGGGGCGGTGGCCAATGTGTCGACGAGTCGGCGGTGGCCCTCCCGGAACCAGGCCAGGAGTTCGGCGCCGTCGAGGTCCGGCAGCCCGCCGTCGGGATGGTACGAGGTGTGCCCCTCGGCGACGAACGCCGTCGCCCACCGATGCACCATGCCCGTGTGCCGTACCAGGTCGCGTACCTGCCAGTCCGGACAGGTCGCCACCTTCGCATCGGTTCCCGCCCGCTCGGCGGCCTCGGCCAGCAGCCGGCCCTCCCGGTCCAGGGTGGCCACGAACTCCGCAGTCTTCATGCGGCGAGTCTGCCGGATCGAGTGCGCTTCAGGGCCTGGAACCAGGCAGCCTCTCTCTGCGTCCCCTCGTGCGTCCGCAAGATCAAGAACGTTCGATGAAGGGGTTCACGTGACCGGAACGGCCGACCGCTATCTGTACCTCGCCCGGCATGCAGAGGCGTCCTCCGACGAGAGCACGCTGACGGAGAGCGGACGCCGGCAGGCGGTGCTCCTCGGTGAACGTCTCCGGGACAGCCCTGTCTCGGTGATCCACCACGGCCCGCTTCGACGGGCCGAGGAGACGGCCGAGTTGGTGCACGGCCGCCTCGACGGTGTCGACCTGCGGATGTCGAAGGCGGCCGGTGACTACATTCCGTACCTGCCCGAACCCGGCGAGATCACGGCCGAGTCCGGCGACGCCACTCTCGCTCGTCTTGCCCAATTCTCTGCTGAGGAACGGGAATTGGGACCGGCCCTGGCCCAAGAGGCGCTCCGGCGGTTCACTGGACCAGTCGAAGGGAGCGAGTCTCGTCACGAGTTGGTCGTCACCCACAACTTCCTCATCGGCTGGATCGTCCGTGCCGCTCTGGACGCCCCGAAGTGGCGCTGGATTGCCCTCAACCACGCCAACGCCGCGCTGACGGTCATCCGTTACGCCCCCGGGCGCCCGGCCTCCGTCCTCCTCTACAACGACACGGGCCACCTGCCCGCCCCGTTGCGCTGGACGGGCTTCCCGCCGGAGCTCCAGGTCTGAGCGTTGCCGGTGGCACAGATGTGCTGATCTGGCGTTGCAGAGGTGCCGACGGAGCCGGTCATGTCGCCGGGGCCTACGTGGCGTTCACTCCTCAGAGAGGGGAGAGCGGAGGCGTTGCCACGTCGACGGGGGTGTCGGGGTGCGGGCGGCGGGCCAGCAGTACGGCGGTGACGATGACCCAGAGTCCCGAGAGCATGAAGGCGAAGAAGCCGACCCAGGGGATGAAGACCAGGACGCCGAGGACGATGCCGGCCCAGCCCAGCCATCGGGGCAGTGCGCCGACGGGGGCGCGCACCGTGGCCAGGCCGGCGGCCAGCAGCATCAGACCCATCCCGCCGACGAACGGGATGAAGAAGTCCTCGCTCAGCGCGTTCAATGCCTGCAGCGTGTCCCTGCCCGCGCCCGACTTGTCCGCGAGGTCCACGAGGGCCAGGTTGATGCCGGCCCCTGTCCAGAAGCCCGCGGCGATCAGCACACCACCGGCGAGGACCACCCTGCGCAGCCAGTCGACACTGGACGGCGTGCTGCGGACGACTCGGGCCAGATACGCCGCGAAGAAAATGAACAACGCCCCTGCGAGCACCAGCAGATACAGACTCACGAACGTCCGTCCCTGGTGGGCGTCGTAGTACGATCCGACCTGCCTGCCAGGGGTGTCGACGTCCGGCGTGTCGCCCAACAGCAGGAATGAGACGACGGTCAGTGCCACGGCCAACAGGCCGCTCAACGGTGCGACTCGCACGAGAGACCTCCTACCCCCGCTTGCAGGGCGTGCCCCTCCCCTCCCAGGCTCCCAGGGATCCCCTCGCCCCGCCATTCGAGTGAACGCCGCGAGGCGTCAGCCGGCCGCCGCGCGCCGGGTGGCGAACCCGATGCCGGCGGCGAGCGCCGCCAGCACGGCGACGCTGGTGAGCGCGGTGGGCAGCGAGTACCAGTCCGCCATGAACCCGATGGCGGGCGGGCCGAGGAGCATGCCGCCGTAGCCGAGGGTGGAGGCGACGGCGACCCCGCTCGGACCGGCCAGCGCGCCGGCGCGTTCGACTGCGACGGGGAAGATGTTGGCGAGGCCGAGCCCAGTGATCGCGAAGCCGAGCAGGGCCGCCCAGACCGAGGGGGCGAGCGAGCCGAGCAGCATGCCGACGGCGGCCGTCGCCCCGCCGGCCACCACCGTAGGGGTGCGACCGAGCCGTTCCAGGAGCGCGGTGCCGCTGAGCCGGCCGAGCGTCATGGCAAGCGCGAAGCAGGAGTAGCCGGCCGCGGCGACGCCAGGGTGGGCGTGCAGATCCTGTTCCAGGTGCAGCGCACCCCAGTCGGCCAGGGCCCCTTCGCCGTACGCCGTGCAGAGTGCGATCAGGCCGAAGACGACCACCAGTCCACGGGTGCCGGGGCCCGAACGGCGTGGGCCCCGGTCCTCGCGGTCCTTTTGTTCGGCCGGTACCGGCGGCTCGATGCGCAGGAGGGTGCGCCCGGCGGCGGCTGTCACGAGCAGACAGATCACGGTGAGGCCGAGCAGATGGCGGGTGGGGGACACGGACCCCGCGACCAGCCCGCCGAGCCCGGCCCCGATCATGCCGCCCAGGCTGAAGGCCGCGTGGAAGGTGGGCATGATCGGCCTGCGCAGCGCCGCCACCAGGTCGACCGCGGCGCTGTTGAAGGCGACGTTGATACCGCCGTACGCGGCGCCGAAGACCAGCAGTACGGCGGCGAGTGCGGGCGCGGAGTGGGTGAGTGGGGGCAGGGCGACGCTGAGGGAGAGCAGGACCGCGCAGGCGACGGTGACGGGGTGGCTGCCGTAGCGGCGGCACAGACGTCCGGTGAGGGTCATGGTGACGACGGCTCCGGCCGAGACGCCGAGGAGGGCGAGACCGAGGGCGGTGGCGGAGGCGCCGGTCTGCTCCTTGATCGCGGGGATGCGGACGACCCAACCGGCGAAGACGAAGCCGTCGAGGGCGAAGAAAGCGGTGAGGGCGATACGGAGTCGGGTGAGGGAACGATCCGGCACGGCGTTGTGCAGGATGAGTTTGTTTATTAGCGGCACAAAGTCAGAGTAGGTGGCAGTCGGTGGCCGGGACAAGGAAGTAAGCGCCTGCCCGCACATGACGGTTGTGCTGAAGCGGGCGACATGGCGCCGATGCGGACCGGGTGGGCGGGGCCTCGCGGCACGTCATCTTCGTGGTGGCGCGGTGCTCTGCCTGATCATCAGGCTGGTCGGGACGAGGTCGGTCCCGGGCGGGGAACCGCCGCGCGTGCGGATCTGCTCCAGGACGCCCTGGACGCATCGGCGGCCCACTTCGGCGAAGTCCTGGTGGACGGTGGTGAGGGGCGGGACGAAATAGGCGGCGTCGGGGATGTCGTCGAAGCCGACGACGCTGATGTCGGCGGGGACGGCCAGGCCGCGCTCATGGAAGGCGCGCAGCAGCCCCAGGGCCATCTGGTCGTTGGCGACGAACACGGCGGTGCAGTCGGGCTTCCCGGCGAGCGTGAGACCGGCCGCGTAGCCGGACGCGGCCGACCAGTCGCCGTGCAGGAGCGGCGGCACCGGACACCCCGCCTCCTCCAGCACGGCACGCCAGGCCTGGGTGCGCCGCTGGCCCGCGAAGGACGCCTCAGGGCCGGTCACATGCCATACGGTGCGGTGGCCCAGGTCGAGCAGGTGCCGGACGGCCTTGCGGGCACCGTCGGCCTGATCCGTGTCGACCACGCTGTAACGGTCCCCGGCGTCGGAGTCCACCACGACGGCGTGCACGCCGGGCGGCAGTTGCACCGTGCCGGTGTCGAGCAGGTGGATCTCCATGATCACGACGACGGCGTCGACAGCCAGCTCGCCCATCCGCGTGAAGGCGCCCAGCACGTTGTCCTGGGTCGGGACGTCGATGGGGATCAGTGTGATCGCATACCCCTCGGCCGCCGCGTGCGTGGCGATCGCCTCCACGGTGCGGCTGTTTCCCGTCGAGGACAGGCTGAAGAGGATCACGCCGATGGTGTTGAACTGGCCGTAACGCAGGGCGCGGGCCGCGCTGTTGGGCCGGTAGCCCAGTTCCCGCATCGCCGCGAGTACCTGCTCCCGGGTCGAACCGATCACCCCGGGCTGGCCGTTGGAGACCCGCGAAACGGTCTGGGACGAGACTCCCGCGAGCTTGGCGACATCGGCCATGGACACGCGCTGCTTACGGCGTCCGCCGGGCACGCCGGAGCCGCCCCGTTGGGCGCCGCCCGCGGCTACGGGGACCGGCTCCTCCCGGTGGTTCAAGTCCATCGTCCCCTCAACTCCCGCTTCCCTGAACTCCCGCTTCCTTCGACTCCCGCTTCCCTCGGCCCGGGACGTCGGTAGGCGGTGCAACGGATGTTACGCGTGGGAAACCTTGACGACCGCTGGGGCGGATGCCACGATTCCGACGCCCCGAAGTTTACGTAAACATCGCTAGGGGAGCAGCCTGGCGGGAGACTCCGCGGGTGTTCTGTCCGCAGCATGTTTACGTAAACATGAAGTCGCGATGGTGGAGCAGGGAGGAGCGCAACGGTGGTTCCCAGCACCGCGGACGAGGATGCGCAGCGCCTCGCGGCCGCCCGCCTCGGGACGGCAGACGCCGAACGGCCGCCGGGCCGACACAGGCGCCCATCGACGAGGGGCCGGTTCGGCGCCGTACGCCTGACGACCGGACGTCGGTTCGACGGCAGGCGCCCGTCGACCGGCCGACAGCTCGACGGCGGACGACCGCCGCCCGTCGCGAAGGCAGGCTCCGCCAAGGATCGCGCCTTACGCCTTCCCTGAGCGGGCCGACGCCGACGCGGAGAACCGAGTGGGTGGCGCCCTCCCCTCCACCCCCGCCCCGCTGAACCTGCTGATTCCACGCCACCGGAGTCACGCGCGAACGACGTGACGGCCTCCCCTTCTCCCTCGTGCCCAGCGCGGTGGGAACCGGTACCCGCCGGTCCATCAACGGGGCCGCCGACGGCGAGCCGACACCGCCCGTCCGGCCCTGAACACCTCCGACGGCCGCTCTCCACGCGCAGACTCCCCATGCGCCGAGCCGCCATCTCCTGAAAGGGCAAGCTGATGCGCAAGACCCCCGCCAGAACCCGGTCCACCTCACGGTCACGTGCCGCCGTCGTGGCGGTCGCGATCGCCGCGATCGGCGGTACGACGCTCGTGGGCAGCCCCGCCTCCGCCGCTCCGAGCGGTGACACGACCCAGTTCAAGGGCGTGAACTGGGCCGACCCCCGCGACAACTACGCCGACGACCCCGTCGTCCTGTCCGGCCTGTCGACCTCCGACACCTACGCCCAGACGTACGCCAAGGCGAGCCGGGTCATCTCGGCGTTCCGCGCGAACCTCGGTGCCAACACGGTCCGGCTGCCCATCAACCCGTACACGGTCAACGGCCCCTACTGGAAGTCCTACCGGGGCGTCATCGACGCGGCGACGGCCCACGGCTTCAAGGTCATCGTCTCCTACTGGGAGGGCACGGGCGCCCGCAAGGACGGCTTCATCGACGACCCCGCCACCTACTGGCCCATGTGGAACACCGTGGTCAAGGCCTACAAGGGCAACTCCAGGGTCTACTTCGAGCCGATGAACGAGCCGCACGGCTACACCGACACCGAGTGGGCCGACCTCGCCGTCAAGTGGCTGGGCACCTATCCGTCGGTCCCGCGCAACCGGGTGTTCGTCAGCGGCGCCGGTTACAACGACCACGTCACCTCGGTCTGTGCCGACCCGCGCCTGAAGGGCACTTACCTCTCGCTGCACCACTACGGGTTCTGGAAGGAGTACGCCACCTACGACCAGTGGGTGTCCGACCTCAAGGAGCGCATCGGCAACTGCGCGAGCCGGACCGTCGCCGACGAGTTCGGTGCCCCGATGACCACCGGTCTCGACTACAACAAGGCGACTCCGGACAACAACTCCATCAACTTCATCCAGGCCGACACCGACACCTTCCGTCAGCTGAAGATGGGCTCCGTCTACTGGCCGGGCCTGCGCACCGACGACACGTATTCGCTGCAGAAGCTGATCGGCAACGCCGCCCGGCCGTGGCTGGCCACCACCAACCAGTCCGGTGCGGACCGGCTTGCCTGGAGCTGGGGACGCGGCAAGCCTGTCAGCCCCTGACGGGTTCGTTGTTCAAGGAGCGGTCGGCCGTGATGTTCCCGCATCGCGGCCGACCGCGTCTGTGTGTGGTCCCGCCATGTCGTCGCTCTTCATCCGCCCCAGGAGTCCGGCACGACTATCGGCTCACCACACTGGACGCGGTCGTACTGCGGCTCAGTCACCGGCAGATGGGCCTCGGCGGCGACAACGGCCGGGTCGCGTACACGCACGACGAGCGCAAGGCTGTTCGCGAACCGCGGCTGCTCCTCCTCCTATCGGCTGCGTCCGCTCGCCGACATCGGCAAGCCGTTCGAGGCCGTGCGGCGGTCCATGGCAGGGGAGTTCGCCGGGTGGAGCGGCGGACGGACCGGGAGGAGCCGCCAACGGGCTTCCGCGGACGCGTAACCCGGGACAGGGGTCGATCGGTGTACAAGTCGGGCCGATCGGCCTCTTTCCGTGCATGGAGGGCGCGCCCACCCTGGCGCCAACTCCACCGAGCCGCTCAGGGGAACCGTCATGCCGCAGCCGCGCTCCGCCCTTCGACGACTTCTCGCCGTCTCGTCCGCCTGCGTGTTGGGCGGCTCCGCCGCGGTGGTACTCGCCCCGCCCGCGGCGGCCGAACCGGCCACACCGGGCGGCTATCCGGCGGCCGCGAGCGCCACCCGCTACTCCGGGCTCGCCTTCGACACCTGTACGGCCCCTTCCCTGGCCACCATGAAGGCCTGGAGCGCGTCGCCGTACCGTGCCCTCGGTGTCTACGTCTCGGGCGCCAACCGCACATGCGCGCAACCGCAGTTGACCGCCGCGTGGGTGGCCTCCGTGGCGAAGCTGAAGTGGCGTCTGCTGCCCATCCACAAGGGCCTGCAGCCGCCGTGCGGAGCCCGGCCGTCCGACACGAAGATCAGCACGAGCCCGGCGACGGCCCGGTCGCAGGGCGCCGCTGCCGCCGGGCAAGCGGTGGCAGCGGCCAAGAAGCTGGGCATGGTGGCCGGCAGCGCCCTCTACAACGACATCGAGGACTATCCCCAGAACAACAGCACGTGTCGCGTCTCCGTGCTGAACTACGCCTCGGCCTGGACCAAGGAACTGCACCGGCTCGGGTATGTCTCCGGCGTCTACATGAACCTCACCCTGGGCGCCAGGCAACTCGCCGACGTCTACACGTCGTCGGCATACGCACGACCGGACGCCCTGTGGGTCGCGCGCTACGACGGGCTCGACTCCCTCAAGGGCTGGGCCGGTGTCGCCGACTCCAAGTGGGCCCGGCACCAGCGCGCCAAGCAGTACCGCGGCAGCCACAACGAGACGTACGGCGGCGCCACCGTGAACATCGACACCGACCGGGTCGACGCACCCGTCGCCACGGTCGCCCTCCCGTACAAGGCGACCGGCACCGCGACGGTCAACGCCCGCACGGGTCCCTCGACGACCTACGCCGTCGCCGCGACGTACGCGCCCGGCGCGGCCCTCAAGGTGGTCTGCCAGGCACCCGGCTCCAAGGTCGGCGGCACCCCCGTGTGGGACAAGCTCGGCAACGGGTTCTATGTCGCCGACCACTACGTCGACACCCCGTCCGCCACGGGCTACAGCCCGCCCCTGCCCCGCTGCACGTACCCGTATCAGGTCGAGTCGGTGAGCGGCCTCACGGAGCGCAGCGGCCCCGGCGCCGGATACTCCGGCGTGGGCACCTCGCCCAACGGAGCGCTGGCGTGGGTCACTTGCCAACGCCCCGGTTCGGCCGTGGGAACGAACAAGGTCTGGGACGGACTCGACAACGGGCACTATGTGTCGGACCACTACGTGGCCACGCCCAGCGGCACCACGTACAGCAAGCCCGTGCCGCGCTGCTGACCGGACTCTTCATCGGCGCGGCTCCCTTCGCCGTCCCGGACGCCCTGGCGGCTGCGCACGAACTCACCGTGCGGCAATGGCTCGACACCACGGCCCGGGCCGCCGTAGAAGGATCACTGGAACGAGCACCCCGGGTTGGGGGCGTCCTCGGAGAACGGCGCCCCGTGCGGCAGGACGTACAGGACGTCCAGCACGAGCGGTGCACTGCCGAGGTTGCGGCCGATGTGGACGTGATCGGAGCCGCTCGGCTCCACGATGGTGCTCCCTGCTCTGTAGACACCGTCGGACGCACAGGTCGAGTCGAAGTGGCTCAACGTGCCCTGCTTGACCACCGCGTACAGCGGGCCGTCGTGGTAGTGCCAGCCGGTGCTCTCGCCGGCCGGGACCGTGATCTCGCGCAGGGTGTAGTCGGTGCCGCCCACGGTGGACTGGGCGATGATCTTGGCGGTGACGCCGGGGCCGGGCGGCGTCGCGTGCGCGGTTCCACCGACGAAGGTCGTGGCCAGGAGCGTGAGCGCGGCCAGTGCCGCACGAGCCGTGTATCGCATGGGAGTGGTCCTTTAGCGGTCGAGGGACACGAGTTCCTCCCGTATATGCCCGGGTCAGACCGGAAGCAGCCGTGCCACGAGTCCGCTGAGCTGCTGGACGTTGCGGCACTCGTGCATCTCGACGACCTCGGCGTAGTCGAGGGCCGCCGAGTCGCCCGTGCCCCACTGGGATGTGCCCTCGGGGTTCAACCAGTAGACGCGGCGGGCCCGTTCGCCGATGCGGCGAAGTGCCGGGAGGTTCGGGTCGCTCATGTTCGTACGGGCGTCGCCCAGGACGAACACGGAGCTGCGGGGGCCGACCGCGTCGACGTACCGCTCCGCGAACTCGCCCAGCGCCACACCGTAGTCGCTGCTGCCGTGCCAGCCGGTCAGCGTGGCGTGCTCAAGGATGCGGCCTGCGAGGCCCTCCGCGTCGGCGGCGCCGCGCACGACCAGGCCGGTCACCTCGTCGATCCGGTTGACGAAGGCGAAGACTCGCACCTTGCTGAACTGGTCGTGCAGCGCCTGTACCAGCAGCATCGTGAAGTCGGAGAACCCCGCCACCGATCCGGACACGTCGCACAGCAGCACGAGTTCGGGACGCACGGGGCGGCGTCGGCGCAGCACCGGACGCATCGGTACGCCACCCGTCGACAGCGAGCCGCGCAGGGTGCGGCGCAGATCAATGGTGCCGCGCGAGGCACGGCGGCGGCGCGCGGCCAGCCGGGTGGCGAGCTTGCGGGCGAGGGGATGCACCGTCCGCCGCAGCTCGGCGAGTTGGGTGCGTCCGGCGAGCAGGAAGTCGACCCGGTCGGCGGTCGGGACGACGGCCCGGCGGGCGATCTCGTCCCTGCCGCGCCGCTCGGCGACCCTGCGGCGCGCCTCGGTGCGCACCTGCCGTCTGAACTCCTCGATCCGCTGCCGGAGTTCGTCGTCGAGGAGACGGTCCGTGAAGGCGGCCGCGGAGGACTGTGCGCCCTGTGCACGGACACTCGCGCGGACGCGGGCCAGCAGCGTCTGCGGACGCAGCCGGTCCAGCGTCTGGTACGACGACCAGCCGTCCGACCCGGACGAGGACCCCGGTGAACTCCCGTACGCACCGAAGGCATCCACCGCCTCCGCGGCCAACTGCCCCATCAACGCCTGGTCGTTGGCGGCGAGGGCGGCCGCCAACCGATCCCGCAGATCGTCCCGGTCGCCGCGTCGACCGGCCCTCTCGTCATCGCTTTCGCCGTCGCGGTCGAGAACCGGGGCTCCGACACTGCGCGGAAAGTAGAGGTCGAAGACCGGGTCGAACACGGCCCGTTGGGCGGTGCCGTGCAGCAGCGCGGAAGCCAGGCCCTCCCTCAGGTACGCGCGGTCGGTCAGACCGAGCGCCTCCAGAGCCCGCGCGGCGTCCACGGTCTCGCCGGTGCCGATCCGGATGCCGTGCCCGCGCAGCGCCTGGACGAGCCCGGTCAGCCGCTCCGGCACTCCGGCCGGCGCACTCACACGGCGTCCAGATCGAGCTTGGCGGCCGCCTTGAGGATGTCTTCCTGGTGCTTGAGGAGCACACCGAGACTGTCGCGTACGACGGTCTCGTCGAGGGTGTCCGCGCCGAGCGCGAGCAGCGTACGCGCCCAGTCGATGGTCTCGGCGACGGACGGCACCTTGCGCAGATCCATCTCGCGCAGCGCCCCCACCACCCGTACGACGGACTCGGTCAGCGCGGCATCCAGGCCCGGCACCTTGAGCCGTACGATACGACGCTCCAACTCCTCGTCGGGGAAGCCGATGTGGAGGAAGAGGCAGCGCCGGCGCAGCGCCTCGGACAGCTCACGGCTCGCGTTCGAGGTGAGCACCACGAACGGGCGGCGCGTCGCGGCGATCGTGCCCAGTTCGGGCACGGTGACCTGAAAGTCGCTGAGCACTTCGAGCAGCAGGCCCTCCACCTCGACGTCCGCCTTGTCGGTCTCGTCGATCAGCAGCACCTTCGGCTCGTCGCCGCGGATCGCCGTGAGCAGCGGGCGCGGCAGCAGGAACTCCTCGCCGAAGATGTCCGTGCGCGCCTCGTCCCATGTCTCGTCGCGACCGGCGCTGATACGAAGCAGTTGCTTGGCGTGGTTCCACTCGTACAGCGCGCGCGACTCGTCGACGCCCTCGTAGCACTGCAGGCGGATCAGGCGCGCGTCCGCGACCTCGGCCACCGCCTTCGCCAGCTCCGTCTTGCCCACCCCCGCCGGCCCCTCCACCAGCAGGGGCTTGCCCAGGCGGTCGGCGAGGAAGACGGTGGTGGCGACGGCGGGCGAGGCCAGATAGCCGGTCTCGGCGAGGCGCGCGGAGACGTCCTCGACGGATGTGAAGTAACCGGTCGTCATGCGGTGTGCCCCCGGGTCTCGACCCACCGTGCTCGACGGCGGCGTGCTGCGTCTTGCCCGCTACGTGATCAGGTCCCGTGCACCGTCCACAAGAGGCAAGCGCTGTTTGCGTCGAACGTCACGGCCCGGCGCCGGCGGGCGAAGGGTTGGTAGTCCTTGGTTTTGTGTTCCGCGGTTCGGGAGGGTCCGGAGGGGGAGGGCGGATGTCCGACCGTCAGTGCGGGGGCTTCGGGAAGGGTCCTGTGTCAGCCGGTCCTCTGACGATCTCGGCGGAGAGATCGGTGACCTTCACGCGGTGAGTGCGCGCATGCCGCCGCATCAGGGCGAAGGCCTCGGTGGACGTGCAGCCGAGGCGTTCGGCCAGCATGCCCTTGGCCTGCTCGATGGCGATTCTGCTGTGCAGCGCGGCCTGCAACTGCTCGGTGCGGCACTGGGCCTCGTGCAGAACACTGCGGTGCGCCAGGCCGACGCCCGCGGCGTCGGCGAGGAGTCGGCTCCATCGCACGTCCTCGGGGTGCATAACGCCTTGTCGGTGATAGAGGACCAAAGCCCCGAAGACGCGGTCCTGGTGGGTGAGGGGCAGGGCCGAGAGGGCCGTGAACCCCGCATCCAGGGCGCGGCGGGTGAACCGCGGCCACCGGATGCGGCCGTGCGTACGGACCATCGGGAGGTCGGTCAGGGGCCTGCCGGAGCGGACCGTGTCGAGACCCGGCCCCTCCTGCAACTCCACTTGATCGTGCTCCAGTTGAACGGCGATGTCGTCGGATCCCGCCAGGCGGTGGGGTCGGCCCGCGCCGCCGTCCGCGAGACTGCAGCCGGCCGCGTCCGCGCCGGTGACATGCACTGCGCTACAGGCCAGTCGCCGTAGGAGATCGCCCTCGTCCTCACCCTGGTGCGGGGCGGCGGCGAGAGCGAGAAGTGCTTCGGCGGCCTGGTGTTCGTGAACCGGGGGTGCCATCGCTCCATCCATCGGTTGCTGGTCGTTCGATGGGGACCGCGCCCCAGAGCACGGCCTCATGAGCGGACGCTCGGGCTTCCGAAGCGGTCGCTCGACCCAGCAGGCAAGCACATCGAGCTGCTGCCCCGTTACTGTGAGTTGATGCCTGCCGAACGGATCCTCTGTCAGCTCGGGTCACGTGCACGCAAGGTGGCTCGTCCGTCCGATGCCACCGCGTGAAGTCCTTGAGCGACGGCGTCCCGGGCTCGTACGCCCGGAATCGCCTGCCGAAAACGGCCCGACAGAGGGTACGAACAGGTCCGTTACGGGCACGATGGGGTTACCACTGTGGTGCCACCCCGGACCCTGGTGGCGTCTGGCGCCGCATCCATCAGTCGCGCCATCTGACGTGCCGTCGCTCCGCGCGGGAGGAGCACACCTGGGGGTGGGCCCATGGACACCCGTCACTTCACCTTCGCACTGCGTCACCATGTGGTGGCGGACACCTTGCTCATTGAATTCCACGGGGAGTTGGACGCCTGGGCGGATCTGGAACTCGCTCCGCGCGTGGCAGCCCTTCTCCGCCGTCGCCGACGTGCCGTTCTGGTCGATCTGCGGTCGGTGACCTTCCTGGACGCGGGCGGGCTGCGGCTGCTCCTGCGGATCAGCGAGCGGTCGCCGCGGCGGAAGGGCCGGGTACGGCTCGTCCTCGACAGTCCGCAGATCCTGCGGGTCCTGCGCATCACCGGTGTGGACGGCGTCTTCACCGTGCTCGGTGAACTGCCCGTCCCCTTCGCGGCGAACGACACGCCGGACGACACGGACGTGCCGGCATGATCCGCCCGACCCCGTCGGCACTGGCGGGGCCGGATCGCAGGGGAAGACGCGGCCGACGGCAGGGGAGACAGCCGCGTCGCAGGGGCGCCGCGCCACGCGCGTGATCCCATGAAGGGCGCACCCAAGGAGGACACATGACCACCCTTGCCATCGTCGGAGCCGGTCCCGGCCTCGGAGCGGCCGTCGCCCGGCGGTTCGGCCGCGCGGGACACGACGTCGCCCTGGTCTCCCGTAGTCAGCAGCACCTCGACGCGCTCGCCGCCGATCTCACCCGGGACGGTGTGACCGCGGCCGGTTTCGCCGCCGACGTACATGATCCGGACGCCCTCGCGGCAGCGCTGGAAGCCGCGGGCACGGCGCTGGGCCCGATCGAGGTCCTGCAGTACAGTCCGGTTCCGCACAAGGACTTCATGCGGCCGGTCCTGGAGACCGGCCCGGCCGACCTGGCAGGGCCGATCGCCTTCTCCGTGTACGGGCCCGTGGCCGCCGTAGGACAGGTGTTGCCCGGCATGCGGCGGCTGGGTCGCGGCACCGTCCTCTTCGTCAACGGCGGCACCGCCGCGGTTCCGCACCCCGAGCGCGCCGGCACCTCGATCGCCTTCGCCGCCGAGAGCGCGTACGGCCATCTCCTGCACGAGACGCTCGCCGACGACGGCATCCACGTCGGGCAGCTCATCGTCCCGGGAGCGATCGTTCCCGGACACCCGAGGAAGGACCCGGCCGTGCTGGCGGACCTCCTGTGGACCATTCACCGCGACCGGCACGGCTTCCGGCACTTCGCGGACGATCTCGACGCCGCCTGACGGCGCGCGACCGGGCGGGGGCCTCGGCGCGCCGGCCGCTACGGCTCGCGCGCCGGCCCCGCCCGGGATGCCCGCGTGGATCACCGCCCGCAGACTGGCTCCATGGCGCGGGCGCAGCGACGCACGGCGCCCCACCCGGACCGGCGGAGGCCGCTGACATGCTGCCCGGATTCCTCGGCAGAGCGATCGAACTGTTCCTCGGACGCGAGGGGCGCTCACTGCACCTCAAGGCGGCGGGCGGCGCGACCGCCGTACTCGCCGTGACACTGCTCGTCGGCTCCCGGGCGGTGGTCGCCGCCGAGGAAGGTGCGCGGGGCGCCACGCTCACGTCGTACCCGAGAGCTCTGTGGTGGTCGGTGGAGACCGCGACGACGGTCGGGTACGGGGACTTCTACCCGGTCACCCTGTGGGGCCGGATCGTCGCCGCCGTGGTGATGGGCGTGGGCATCACCACGTACGGGATGGTGACGGCGGCCCTCGCGACCTGGTTCGTCGGCCGGGAGGGGAAGCGCCGAGGACACCTCGCGGAGGTCGCGGAGGCCGCGGGCCGCGCCGCGCACCGCATGGGCGACGAGACCGCACGGGCCCTGCACGAGCGCTTCGACCGGCTGGAGCGCGAACTCGCCCGGCGCGACGGCCCCGGACCGCCTTCCCCGCCGCCGACCGACCCCTACGTCAGGTGAGGCGCTTCCAGGGGAACGGCGCGAGGTCGGGCTCCACCCATCCGGTCCTCGCCTGCGTGGCGGCCGGCGTCGACGGGCGGTAGAAGCGGGTGAGCAGGCGCTTGTCGAGCAGCGCTCGGTGATGCTCGGCGACGGCGGTGAAGTCGTCACCGCCGTCACCGCCGTCGCCGTCGCCGTCGCCGCTGTCACTGCCGCCCGGTGTGTCCGCGGGGCGCGCGGTCGCATGATGTCCGACGAGTTCCACCCAGGCCCGGCTGACGGTCGCGTGGTATTTCTGCGGTGCGCCCGCGTACCGGGCGGTGCGGCGGATGCCCTCACCGACCAGGCTGATCGCGGCGGATACACCGCAGCGCCGCACGGCCGGCCAGGTCCGGTGGATGTGTTCGCGGTGTCCGAACCGGTCGGCGCCTGCCATGACTTCGGCCGTCAGCTCCTCGAAGGCGGAAGCCTCGTCGTCGGGTGGCCCGGGTGGCCCGGGTGGCCCGGGCGGCCGGGGTGGCTGCGGGGTCACGAGGAAACCTCCGTCAGGGCTTGCAGGGCGGTACGCAGGGCGGTGATGGTCTCGGCGGGCAGGGCCGCGAGCGCGTGGTGCTCCAGGTCGGTGAACGCCTGCCGGATCCTGGCGGCGGTCCGGCGTCCGGAGGGCGTGAGTTCGACGAGTACGGCGCGACGGTCTCCAGGGCGGGCGCCCCGGGTGATGTGGCCGCGCCGCTCCAGCCGGTCCAGGACGCTGGTCAGGGTGGTGGGGCGGGTGCCGACGGCGGCGCCCAGCTCGGAGACGGTGCGCCCGTGGCCGTCGGCCAGATTGGCCAGCGCGTTGATCTCGGACGCGGTGAGCTCAAGATCCGCGAGTTCGGCGGAGAGGGTCTGCAGGGTGGCGTGGGTGGCCCGCTGGAGAGCGAGCACGGCCGACCACGGCGGTGGTTCGGTGGACGCGTTGTCAAGTGTCACGATTTCGGAATATACGATTTCGTAGTATGCAGGGCAAGGGGCAGCGCATGGGTAAGGGGTAGTGCATGACAGGGCCCCAGGAAATTGCCGCAGGTATAGGGGGGCCCTTCCCGTTTGCCATGCGCACGGCGGTGGGTACGTCGTGAGGGCAGCGCTGAACAGCATGGCCGAGGCAGGGCCAGGGCTGTGTGTAAGGGGTCAGCGTCCTCCCCCGGGAGTACGTCGTTCCTGGTGACTGCTGCTCGGGGGGCAGGGCAGAAGCCTCCGCGGGCACGATGTGCCGGGCCGCGTGAGCGCGGAACCTGGTCGTGTCAGGCATGAGGAGGCAGTCATGAACCGACAGATCCGCATCCGCCCCACCCGCAGGCCCACCACCCCGCGCGACACGACGATCGACCGGCGGACCCCGTCGGGACGCCTGCTGCCGTACTGATCCCGACTCACAACGGGGAATCCATGCTTCCGTGACGGAGGATCGGCGATGGCCGGGCAGCATCGCCGGGGAGCGGATCGGCGCCGCACGGGTGTGAACATCCTGAATCGCTGCTGCCGTACGGCCCACGGGCGTCGGCGGCAGCGATCCCCCGGCGGAGGATGACTTCGGCCCGCCCTCCCGCCAACTGCGCCTGCGAAGCCTCGACGTAGGCGTGGGCGGACTCGCCGGGGAACCCCGTGGACGCCCCACCAACCGGCCCCCGCGGGACGGTCCCTGCGGCGTGCGACCCCGCCTCGGCACGCGGCGTGGCGCGACACCGGCGCCCGCAGGCGGTGGCATGGTCAAGAAAGATGCCCCCTAGGGCGGTGGCCTGACGGAGACGTGGGCACTCGGCACCGTAGACCCGTGTGGACGCGCAGGCCGGAAGGCCCGGCCGCAGCCGTCGGTGACCGGCTCGCCGACGGGCTTCCGCACACCACGCCCCCTGGGGCTGACTCATGGCCGATAGTGATGGATCATGTTCGCGGACCGCACGCGACCGGGCAGGGGTGATAGGGATGCGGCCCGAGCATCGCGACCACCGCGACGATCAGGGTGACGGTGGCAAACCGACCGAGGAGCAGGATCACCGGCGCATCACCGACGCGCTGTCGGCCGCTTCCGCGGATGTCGATGCCCGGCAGGTGCCCGAGGCGCTGTGCCGCGCCTGCGTGGGACTGGTGCCGGTGAGTGGCGCGTCCGTGTCCCTCTCCGGAGGCGGGGCCATGCGGGCGACCTGGTGCGCCAGCGACGACACGTCGGGGCAGCTGGCCGAGGCCCAGTACACGCTGGGGGACGGGCCGTGCCAGAGCGCGCTGGACCTGGGCGTGCCGGTACTGGCACCCGACCTCACGCAGGGCAGGGACGCGCGCCGTTGGCCGCTCTTCGCCCAGCAGGCGGTCGGGCTGGGGGCGCGGGCGGTCTTCTCGCTGCCGCTGGGCATCGGCGGAATGGCGATCGGCACCCTCGATCTGTACCGCGACACCGTCGGATCCCTCTCGGACCGTGCCCTGCGGATCGCCCTGCTGGTGCGGGACGCCGTCACATTCGCCGTATTGAATCTACAAACAGAGCACGACGTGGTCGAACAGGCAACCGGAGACGGAGTAGCGTCATGGGTGGAGGCCTCGCAGGCGGACCACACCGAGGTGCACCAAGCGGTCGGCATGGTGATGGTGCAACTCGACGTGGATCCGCAGCAGGCCCTGGACCGCATGCGGGCGCGCGCCTTCGCGCAGGGGCGTTCGGTGAGCCAGGTGGCCCACGACGTCGTCGCACGTAAGCTGCGTTTCTGGCCGGAGACGCAGGGGAGGCGTACGCGGGACGACGACCCGCACCGCGGCGGTCAAGAGGGACTGGACGGTGAACGGTGATGGACCGCGAACAACGGCTCGCCGAGGCATTCGTCGGGCTGTCCGACACCCTCGCCGACGACGTCGACCCGGTCATGCTGATGGACCGACTGGCCGGCCACTGTGTGGAGATCATCGGGGCCGACGGGGTCGGGATCATGATGGCCACCAGCCGCGGTGACCTGCGCACCATGGCGGTCACCGACGAGCGGACGGGCTTCCTCGAACTCCTGGAACTGCAGGCCGGAGAAGGACCGTGCCTGGAGTGCTACCGCAAGGGCATGCCGGTCGACTCGCGCGACCTCGACGCCCAAACCGACCGCTGGCCGGAGTGGGCGCCGCTGGCGCGCCGGTTCGGCTTCCGCTCGGCGCACGCGCTGCCCCTGCGCGTCAACCACGAGACGATCGGCGCGGTCAACCTGCTGCTCGACTCTCCGGGCGGGTTGCCCCAGGGCGATCTGGGGCTGGCACAGGCGCTGGCCGACGTGGCCGCCCTCGCGTTGATCCACTGGAATGCGGAGCGGACCCGGCCGAGTGACATCCACACTCGCTTGCAGGTCACCATCGCGGCCAAGTCCACCGTCGACATGGCCACCGGCATGGTCGCCGAGTACAGCGGCCTCAATCCGTCCGCTGCATTGTCCGCCCTGCACGTCTACGCCGCCGGGAACAACTGCCGTCTCATCGACACCGCCCGAGCCCTGGTCCAGCGCACGCTGCGGCTGGAAGAGGTACTCGGCGCCAGTCGCTGATCGGACGCCGCCCCCGGTGGGCTCGGGGTGGGGCGCCAGGGCGCGGGGGCGGGACGGCGGGGGGACCGTGCTCGACCGCCACGCCCTGGCTGTCGTAAGAGATGTGTTCCGCACGCCGGGCGGCGTCGGCGCGTCCGGAGCCCTCAGCGCACGGCTGTGCCGATGTCGGCGTGGCTCAGTGCGCACACCTCGGAGTGCGTCGCGCGTGGTGGGGCGGGGGAGGGGAGCAGGGCCCAGACGGTCTTGCCCCGGCCGTCGCGGTGCCGTGCCACACCCCAGGCCTCGGCCAGCGCCCCGACCAGAGACAGCCCGCGGCCGCTCTCCTCCTGCTCGCCCTGCCCGTCGTTCGCGGTGCGAACGTGAGGCACGGTCGTGCTCTCGTCGCGGACCTCCACCAGGCAGGATCCGTCGTGCAGCGCCGTGACGGCGATCTCCACCTCCCGTTCCAGGACGGGGCCGTGCCGCACGGCGTTCGTCACCAGCTCGGAGACGACCAGGAGCGCCGCGTCCGCCGCCTCGCTGCCGGTCTCATGGCCGCACACGGCGAGATGCCGGCACACACGCAGCCGGGCCAGGCCCACCGAGGACGGATGCCTGGGCACCCGGAACGCGTCGCGTCTCACCGCACATCCCCCTTGCCGCGCACACGGTTTCCGCACAAAGTGCAGCGCATGGCAGCCGCCCGGCGACAGTCCGCGTCGGGCGGCCCCGGCAGGAACGCGACACCGCCGGGCAGGCGGAATCCGGGCTTCCTCCCGGATTCCGCCTGTGATGACGTGTACGGGGGAGAGCGCCCGCCCGCGGGGCGCGCCGGCCCGCGCCACAGTTCAACGGGGCTGTCACGGACGGGACAACGGATGGACCGACCGCGTCCGTCTTGTCGCGGATACGTTCGGATAATGCGTCGGGCACACGCACGTGCGTGCGAAAAACGGCCGAACTTCGCCGGTCGCCAAAACCGTCAGCCGTGGCATCGACCGCTGTGCGGGATCCCGGGCGGGGAGGTGGGAACAGGTTCCGGAGCCGACGGGTGCGACTCGTCCGCCGCGGAGAGTGTGTCCTCGGGCTCTTTGCCGCCCGATGTCCAGGACCGCAACCGGGCCGTCAGCGCACCCCGCCAGGGTTGGCCGCGTCCGTGCAGAAGGCCGAGGAGGATCGCGCCGCCGACGGCGATGAGATGTTCGCGCCCTGCCAGGTTCGGGTGGGTGATCGATTCCCACACCATCGAGCCGCCGGTGAGGGTGAAGACGACGGGCGCGCGCCGGACGACCGAGAGGTAGGTGAACAGGCCCACCACCGCGGCGGACGGCCCGGTGTCGAGCACCTGGCCCGCCTCGGGCGGCAGCCCCAGCCCCCACCAGCCCGGCCCGAGAGCGAGCATCACCCGGACCGTGAGGGTGCCCATGAGGGTGGTGGCGTAGGCGACGGCCAGCGTACGGGCCCGGCCAAGGGTGAGTTCGGCGAGCGCGAAGGCGAGGAAGAGCTGGGTGATGCCCGCCCACACCGGCAGGTCGAGGGCGGGGACGTACAGCGACACGGGCGTGCGCAGCAGCGCCAGGGGAAGCGAGAGGTCGCCCTGTACGCCACCGATCAGTCGCACCACCTCCGCGCCGGCCTGCCGCTGGGCGATCGCGTGGAAGAAGATGACCCCGAAGACGGCCACGAGCGCCAGCGACAGCGCGGACGGCCCGCGGCGCAGCAGCTGCCGCACCGGATCGACGACCATGCCCTGGAACTCCCCGTAGACCGTGCGCCCCACGAACCGGAGGAACCGGCGCAGCGCGGCGCCCGCCCTGCCCGGCACATCGCCGCCGGTTCTGTGCGGGCTGTCGTCACCGGTGCTATTGCCGACGGGGCCGCTGCTGTCGTCGCTGCCGGGATCCGAGGCCGGTGGCGGTCCCTCGCCGTCCCGCCCTTCGCCCGAGACAACGTCGTCCCCGTCCTGGCCACGACGTCCCTCCGCCGTTCGGAGCAAGTCGCTTCTCCCCCTGCCACGCTCGTACAGACAATCGCATCGATCGTGTCCATATCGTATCGATCGTGATCCGTACGCGTTTCGCGGTCCGCCACGCTCGTGGCGTCGGGGGTGATGTTCAGCGCAGGAACCACTGCTGGTTGGCGCCGCCGTGGCACGTCCAAATCTCCAGCTGCGCTCCGTCGGTCGTGGACGAACCCGGTACGTCCAGGCACTTGCCGGACTGGTCCGAGATCAGCCGCCCGCCCGCGCCCTGGGTCCAGCGCTGGTTGGCGCCACCCGTGCAGGTCCACAGCTGGAGCAGGGCTCCGTCAGCGCTGCTTCCTCCGGTCACGTCGAGGCATGCGCCGCCGATGCGTACGCTCCCGTCCGCAGCCGCGGTCCAGTGCTGGGCGGCGCTGCCGTTGCACGTCCACAGGTCGGCCTTGGTGCCGCTGGAGTCCGAACCGCCGTACGCGTCCAGGCACTTGCCGGTGAGGCCCGAGGAGACGGAGCCGCTCAGGCCGCCCGGCTGACGGCGGATGATCGCGGCGATGAGCCCGTGCCCGGGGAAGTCGGTCATCAGGATGCCCGTACGGCCCGAACCACCGTCGCTCAGGTAGTCCAGCGTCCGCTGGTCCAGGCCGGAGCCGCCGCCGTAGCCACCGGCGACGTCGGCCGGAGTGGCCCCGAACGGGGCGCAGTTGGCGGAGGTGTAGGTGATGTACAGGGCGCCCGAGGAGTCGCCGGCCGCCTTGGCGAGGTTGGCCCGGGCCTCGGTCCACTTGGTGTCCAGGCCGCACTGGGTCCAGTCGTTCTCCACGTACTGGCCCCAGTCGCCGCTGGTCAGCTGCGTCAGCCCGTAGCCGCCGTAGACCTGCCCGCGGGGCCCGGTGAACTGGGTCAGCACGATGCGGCCGCGGGTCTGCCCGAGCGTGGGTGTCGCCGCGGTGGAGTTGCCGGTCACGGTGGGCGCGTAGAACAGGCCCGGGTAGCGGGACACGTATCCGTTGAAAATGCGGGTTCGGTCCTCGGTCGTCGTGTTCGACGGATCGTCGGCGCAGTGGCCGATCGAACCGCTGCCGCTGCCGCCCTCGGTGGTGTCCGCGTCGCACTCCCCGTGCAGGTTCATCAGGACGGTCTCTGTGGGGTGTGCGGAGAGGAAGTCCCGGGTCCTGGCGAGTACGTCGTCGAAGTTGGCGTTCTGGTACACGTCGCTGTGGTGAATGGCGAACGCGGTCCCGCCGTTGACGACGCGTACGCGGATGTCGATCGCCCTGATTCCGGCGTTCAGTTGGGCCGTGAGGGTTGCCGCGCTGTCGCCGTGGTTCTCCTGGGCCTCGTATGCGGACGGGAACAGGGAACCGCCGTGGATGGCCAGCGTGTCATGTGTGCCCGGCAGCGACATGTTCCCCAGGCCGAGGGCGTCGGACGCTCCGCCCATCCAGTCGGGGTGGCTCTGCGAGGTCAGGCTGTTGAATGCGTCCGTGGACGTCGAGGGCTGCGCCACGGCCGTACCGCCGGGGCCGAGCAGTCCGACGACCACAGTGGCCGCCGCGCAGGCGACGGCTCCTCGCGCCCGCCCGAGAGGTCTTCGCGGCAGCCATCGCGGGGCCCTTCGCGGCAACCGGGCACGCTTGGGAACGCTCATCATCAGCCTCCGGACGGCAGTCTCCGACCCCCGTGCAGCGGCAAGAGTGGACTACACCAATCGCACGGTCAAGACGCCCGGTGACCCTGGCTGAAACAGGTCCCACGGCATCAGGCGGGATCGTTCGTGGACGGGCTTGCGCGGACGACGACTTGGTCGCCGCGCGGACCGAACAGGTGCAGGATCTCTACGGCGTTGAGGTCCGCCGGGCCGAACCAGTGCGGTTCCCTTGTGTCGAACTCGGCCACTTCGCCGGGACGCAGGGTGCAGTCGCGTTCTCCGAGGATCAGGCGCAGTTCGCCCGCCAGAACGTAGAGCCACTCATAGCCGTCGTGCGTGACAAGTTTCGGCTCGCGGGGAGAAAGCACCTGCTTGAACACCTGCACCCGGCCCGGGTACTGGGTCAGGGGCACGAGGACGCTGCCGTGACTCTTGCGCAGGGGCTTGAGGTGAACCCGGGGGTCGCCGCTGGCCGGTGCGGCGACCAGTTGGTCGAGCGCGACGCGGTGCGCACGCGCGAGCGGGATGAGCAGATCCAGGGTCGGGCGCCGTTTGCCCGACTCCAGACGGGACAGCGTGCTCACCGAGATCCCGGTCGTCACCGCGAGCGACTCCAGCGTGAGCCCCCGGTCCCGGCGCAGGGTGCGCAGCCGGGGTCCGATGCCGTCGAGTATCTGTTCCAGCTCCTCGTCCATGGAGCCATTGTGCGGGCTCGTTTTGCGGTCTTCGCAAATTCGATGGGTCGCTGCCGCGGTCCGGCCGGAGCATGGCCGGGCAGATGCTTCCGGATGTGAGAGGTGGGCCATGACCGCGACGACTCAGCCAGTTCAGCCCGTAAAGCCCGTTGAACTCGCTCAGACCGTTCTGAGCGCGCGCAGGCGCTGGACGGTGCTGGCCGTCTGCTGCCTGAGCATGTTCCTGGTGGGCCTGGACACCACCATCGTCAACGTGGGCCTGCCCGCCATCGGTCGAGGCCTGGACGTCGGCACCCGTGGTCTCGAATGGACCGTGGACGCCTACACCCTCGTCCTGGCCGGCCTCCTGGTCTCCTCCGGTGCGCTCGCCGACCGGTTCGGACGCCGACGGGTCTTCCAGTCCGGACTGGTCGTGTTCGGCGCGGCCTCGCTGCTCTGTGCGGTCGCCCCTTCGGTGGGTGTGCTCATCGCGGCCCGTGCCGTTCAGGGGGTCGGCGCCTCGATGCTCAGTCCCGTGGCGCTCGCGATCGTCGTGAACGCGATGCCCGACCCCAAGGAGCGAGCGCAGGCGATCGGTGTCTGGGCGTCGGTCTTCGGGCTCAGCATGGCTGCCGGCCCCGTCACGGGCGGCGCTCTCATCGAGGGGCTGGGCTGGCGGTCGGTGTTCTGGATCAATGCGCCGGTCATCGTCGCCGCGCTGGTGCTCAGCACGGTCTTCGTGCCCGAGTCCCGGGCGCCGCGGGCCCGCCGGCTCGACCTGCCGGGACAGGCCCTGCTGGCCGTGGTCATCGGGGTCTCGGTCGGCGTTCTCATCGAGGGGCCGCACATCGGCTGGACATCGGCCACGGCGCTGGCCGCGTACGGGATCGCTGCCCTGGCGGCGGTCGGGTTCGTGTGGGCGGAGTCCCGGCGGCCCGAGCCGCTGATGGACCCGCGGCTCTTCCGGCGTCCGGCCTTCAGCAGCGCGGTGCTGGGCGCCGTGGCGGTGTTCGTCGCCCTGAACGCGACCCTGCTGCTCAACACCCTCTACCTCCAGCACACGCGGGGCTGGACACCACTGGCCGCCGGGGTGGCGACCCTGCCCATGGCCGTCGGAGCGACGGTCTGCGCCCCCGTGTCCGGCCGGCTGGTCGGTCGTGTCGGCCCGCGGCTGCCGCTTGTCCTGGCGGGCGGATTCATCACGGCGGGCGGGCTCTGCCTGGTCGGGCTCGATCAGCACACGAACGTACGGCTGCTCCTGCCGGCCTACTTGCTCATCGGCATCGGGTTCGGCTTCGCCAACGCGCCGATCACCAACACCGCGGTGAGCGGGCTGCCTCCGGCCCGGGCCGGTGTGGCGGGAGCGATCACGTCCACCGCGCGTCAGTTCGGCTCCGCGCTCGGTATCGCCGTCGCCGGCGGGCTGGTCACGGGGGTCGGGCCGGCGAGGCTCGCCCACGCGTCCCGCCCGGGCTGGGTCCTGGTCGCGGCCTGCGGACTCTTCCTGTTCCTCGTGGCCCACGCGTCGCGCCCGCGGAAGGACGCCGCCGACACCGCATCCCCACAGACGAGGTGAGCCGCATGGGCCACCGCACCCGCGAGGTGCCCGGTCGGGTGTGCGCGGAAGCCGTTCCTGCGGAGGCGCTCTGCCCGACCGGGCACCGGCCCGTCAGCCCGTACGCCGCGGCCGTGCCTGTCGTGGCCGTGCGGTCGTCTGTCGAAGTGGTCGCGGCGGCCCGTCAGAACTCCTCGTGCACCTCCGGATCCCCGCCCATACGCTTCTCCGGACGGTCGGCGATGGCCCCCATCTCGGCGAGGGAGAGCTCGAAGCCGAACACGTCCAGGTTCTCGCGTTGGCGCCCGGGATCGCCGGACTTGGGGATCGGGACCGCGCCGAGCTGGGTGTGCCAGCGCAGCACTGCCTGGCCGGGCGTCACTCCGTGGGCCTCGGCGACCGCGGCGACGGCAGGGTCGTCCAGCAGCCGGGTGCCGCGGCCCAGGGGGCTCCAGCTCTCGGTGAGGATGCCCTTCTCGGCGTGGAAGGAGCGCAGTTCGTCCTGTGGGAGGAAGGGGTGCAGCTCGACCTGGTTGACGGACGGCAGGACGCCGGTCTCCTTCTCCAGTCGTCCGAGGTGCTCGGGCGTGAAGTTGGAGACGCCGATCGAGCGGACGAGCCCGTCCTCGCGGAGCTTGATCATCGCTTTCCAGGAGTCGACGTACTTGCCGACGCGGGGGAGCGGCCAGTGGATCAGGTACAGGTCCACGTACTCCAGCCCGAGACGCCTGCGCGACTCCTCGAACGAGGCGAGCGTCTCCTCGTAGCCGTGGTGGCGGCCCGGCAGCTTCGTCGTGACCACCACGTCCTCGCGAGGGACGTCGCTGCGGGCGACACCACGGCCGACCCCGGTCTCGTTGCGGTAGTTCGTCGCCGTGTCGACAAGGCGATAGCCCATGGCCAGGGCGTCGCCCACCGCCTGCTCCGCCTGCGCGTCGTCCATCGGCCAGGTGCCCAGCCCGAGGGCGGGAATCCTCGTACTGTCGTTGAGCGTGTGCGCCGGGATGCTGATCACGATCGGCCCTTCCCATTGACTGTGCGGTACAGCCAGTATGGGCGGCCTCGCCCCACGGAGCCGGACGGACGGCGCGAACGAAGTGGACGGTGTCTGCGACGAGCCTGCGTCGACGGCGGCGGGCGTGCGCCGCGCAGGGCCGGGGCTGTCCGTGACGCCGTAAGAGACCGGGAATCACGGGTGCCGTCGGCATGCCGGAAATTTGCGGCGGTTATTGTGGCGGAACCGATCGGACGTGAACAAGGTTGCCGGAGGCTGGGCTGTGTCGGACGAGGGACGGCTCGTCGCCGGGCGGTACCGGCTGGTGGAGCGGATCGGACAGGGCGGCATGGGCACGGTCTGGCGTGCCCAGGACGAGGTCCTGGACCGGCAGGTCGCGCTCAAGCGACTGCACGAGCACCCGCACCTGAGCCACGACGAACTCGCCACCGTGTACGAGCGCACGCGTCGCGAGGCGCGCAGCGCCGCCCGGATCGCGCATCCGCACGTGGTCGTGGTCCACGACGTCGTGGACGACGACGGACTGCCCTGCATCGTCATGGAGTACATCCCCTCCGCAACGCTCGCGGACCTGCTCAAGGGCGGCCGGACCCTGCCGCCCGAGGAGGCCGCCCGCATCGGGGAGGGCATGGTCGCCGCGCTGCGCGCCGCGCACGCCGCCGACGTACTGCACCGGGACGTCAAGCCCGGCAATGTCCTGCTCGCCGCCGACGGTCGCGTCGTCCTAACCGACTTCGGCATCGCCCTGACCACCGGAACGTCCACGCTTACCAAGACCGGCGAGATGGTCGGTTCCATCGACTACATGGCGCCGGAACGGATGCGCGGACGCACCCCGGGCCCGGCCTCCGACCTGTGGGCGCTGGGAGCGACGCTCTATCAGGCGGTGGAGGGCAGGCCCCCGTTCCGCAAGGTCACGGCGGTCGAGACCGCGTACGCGATCGCCGTCGACCCGCTGCCGCCGATGAAGCAGGCCGGAGCGCTGGAGCCCCTCATCGAGGCGCTGCTCGTCAAGGAACCCGACGAGCGGCCGAGCGCCGAGCAGACGGAACGGGCACTGCGCGTCGTACGGGAGGGCGGGCCGATGGCCGCAGCCGCGCCGACGGTCCGCGCCAGGCAGGGATTCGGGGACGGGAACGGCCCCCTGGACGGGAACGGCTTCGGAGATGGTGGGGTTGCGGCCACCCGCGTGGCACCGGAGCCGACCACGCCCGCGGGACCCGACGCCGACCGGACACGGGACTCAGGCGGCCGCCGACGCCGCGGCGGCAAGCGGCGCGGGCCGCTGCGCGCCGTCGTGGCCGTGACGGTCGTGGCCGCGGCCGTGGCGGGCGGCCTCTACTACGCGCTCCACGGTGACGGGGGCGGGGGCGCGGGGGCCTCCGCCTCGGCCACGCCGACGTACACCCCTCCGCCCGTGCCCCAGGGCTACCACCTCGTCAGCGACAAGGACCTCGGTGTGTCCTTCCCGGTGCCGGACGGGTGGAAGGCCAGGACGAAGACGTCCGAGCAGGTCAAGTACACCGACCCGTCCGGCCTGGCGGAGCTCACCATCGGCATGGTGGATCCCGCGGGGCCGAACCCCGTGACGCACTTCGAGAGCATCGAGGCGAACACCAAGGTCAACTATTCGACCTACCGCAAGCTGCGCCTGGAGAAGACCTCGTACCGCGAACTGCCCGCAGCCGTCTGGGAGTTCACCTTCCAGGGCCGGGCCCGGCTGTTCCGTGCCATCGACTTCGGCTTCGGACGCGAGGGCGGCCGGGAGTACGACCTCTACCTCTCGGCGCCCGACGCACGCTGGGACACCTTCCGTCCTGTCTTCGACAAGGCCAAGGACGGGTTCACCACGACGAACGCGGGGTGAGGTGCCGTCTCCGTCGGATGAGCAGAGCATCGCGCGCGAGGGCCACGAAGCGGTAACGGTGGGCAACTGTAGGGGACTTGGGGCGGTCTAGTCCGCCATGAAGGTCTCTTTCTTGATACACAACGCCTACGGGATCGGGGGCACGATCACCACCACGTTCAACCTGGCCCAGGCGCTGGCCGAGCGCCACGACGTGGAGATCGTCTCCGTGCTGCGGCACCGCGAGGATCCGAACTTCACCCTGGACCCGAGGGTGTCGCTACGGCCCCTGGTGGACCTGCGCCACGAGCAGGAACATCCGCTGTACCAGCGGCCGGCCCGGGTCTTCCCCGCCGCCGAGTACCGCTACCAGCAGTACAGCGAGCTGACCGACCAGCGGATCGGCGCCTACCTGGAATCGACCGACGCCGACGTGGTCATCGGCACCCGGCCCGGGCTCAACGTGCACCTCGCCCTCCAGGCCCCGCAGCACGTCGTACGCCTCGGGCAGGAACACCTCACCCTCGACAACCACCCGCCGGCGCTGCGCACCGCCCTGCGCCGCGCCTACCGCCGGCTCGACGCGCTCACCACCGTCACCGAGGCGGACGCCGCCGCCTACCGGCGCAAGATGCGGCTGCCCGGCGTCCGTGTGGAAGCACTTCCGAACAGCGTTCCCGATCCCGAACTGCCCGTCGCCGACGGCACCGCGAAAGTGGTCGTAGCGGCCGGCCGGCTGGTCCCGGTGAAACGCTACGACCTGCTCATCGAGGCGTTCGCCCTGGTCGCGGCCGAACACCCGGACTGGAAGCTGCGCATCTACGGCAAGGGCGAGGAGCACGACCGGCTGCGCCGCCTCGTGACGGACCTCGCGCTGCACGACAACGTCTTCCTGATGGGCGCGGCGGCCCCCATGGAGGCCGAGTGGGTCAAGGGCTCGATCGGCGCGGCCGCCTCCAACTTCGAGCCGTTCGGCATGACCATCGTCGAGGCGATGCGCTGCGGACTGCCGGTGGTCAGCACGGACTGCCCGTACGGCCCGGGCGAGATCATCGAGGACGGGGCGGACGGCCGGCTGGTGCCCGTGGGGGACCGTGACGCGATGGGCGCCGCCCTGCTGGAACTCGTCCGCGACGACGAGAGGCGCCGCCGCATGGGCCGCAGGGCCGTCGAGAACGCGGGACGGTTCGCCCCGGGCCCGGTGGTGGCGCAGGCCGAGCGACTCCTCGACGAGGCGATCGCGGCGAGGAAGGGCGGCCGACGCGTCGCACGGGAACGCGGCCGGATGAACGGCGTCCTGGTCAGCCAGGGCTTCGCGGCCCGCGACGCCGCCCATGCCGCGGTCGGCAGTGCACTGCGCACGGTACGGAGGGGGCGGGGATGAGCGCGCAACGCGAGGCAGAGGCAGAGGCGACAGTGGGAGAAGGAGCGGGGACCGGAGTGCAGCGCGACGCGGAAGGGACGGCGACGAGGGCGCAGCGCGCCGTACGGCCGCGGGTCGGCTGCACGGTCGACGCCGACGGCCGCATCACCTTCGGCCTGCGGCTCCCCTCGGCGAGCCGGCCGCAGCTCCTGCTGCGGCTGCGCCCCAAGAAGGGGCAGCCCGAGAAGACCCTTCACCTCCTCGACCTGGAACCGGCCGGAGGCGAGCGCCGGCGCGCCGTTCTGGAGCCGCGGCCCGCTCTCGCGGAGGGCCGCTGGGACGTCTACCTGCTGCGGGAACCGGGAGCGGAGCGGGAGCGGCTGCGCCCCGGACTGCGGGATCTGCGCTCCCTGGTCGACGGACACGTGCGTGACCGGCCGTCGCCTGTGGCCGTCCGGGTCCCGTACGTCACCAAGGACGGCTACCTCGCGCTGCGGGCCTGGCTGCGCACCGCCCACGCGGAAGCCGACGGCATCGTTGTCACGGCCGGCTCGACGACGATGACGGTCAGAGCCCGCCTGCACGGCGCCTCGCTCGCCGAAGGAGCCGCCGTACGGCTGCGGTTGCGGGGCGGCGACGGCGTCGCACGGACCCTCGGGGCGCGGGCCGAGGGTGACGGACGGGACTTCTCCTTCACGTTCGACTGCGAGGAGCTGGCGACCGGGGGCGGCGGCAACCGTGTCTGGGACGTCTTTGTCCGGCCTGCGGCGCAGGCCCCGCTCGTGCGGGTCGCCCGGCTGCTCGACGACGTGGCGGACCGCAAGGAGATCTTCGTGTACCCGGCGGCCACGGTCGGCGCTGCCTTGGTACGCCCGTACTACACCGTCGACAACGATCTTGCCGTGGAGGTGCGGACGGCGGACTGACCCACGCAAGACGGGAAGCGGCCTCAGCGGGTCCAGTGAGGGGAGGAGGCCTGCCGGTCCGCGTCGGAGGAGTCGGCCGCCTCCGGGCCCGGTGCCTGCGAGCCGTTCCCCTCCGAGCCGTTCCCCTCCGAGCCGTTCCCCTCCGAGCCGGGCCCGTCCGGCTCGGTCCGGCGGGAGGACTCCTCGGCGGGCCCGAACCGGTGCCACAGGTGGCGGCCCAGCAGGGCGCCGCCGTAGATCACGAATCCGACGCCGGTGAACCAGGACTCCACCACCAGGATGGTGCCCACGGCGCCGTAACTGATCGCGTTCGAGGCGACGAGTGGCGTGAACACCAGGGTGGAGAACCATCTGAGCCCGACGAGGCCGGCCATGGTGGCGACGGCGCCGGGGAGCAGTTCCCGGCGCCGGACCCGCTGTCCGAGGAGGAACCGCGGTCCCCACCAGAAGAACAGCAGGCCGGTCACCGAGCCGAGGACGATGCGGGCCGTGCCCTCCAGGACCGTCCTGGTCTCCACCTGGAGGTAGAGATACAAGGTCAGCATGCCGAGCCAGACGGTCTGCCGCCAGATCCGGTGCCACGGCCGGGTGGTCAGCCCCCAGATCTTCTCGTAGCCGTTCTGCACGCTCGACGCGAAGGCCAGCCCGAACGGTGCGAGCAGCGCGACGCTCCAGACCGTGGCGGTGTCGACCACCTTGCGGGGCGGACTGACGACATGCGTGACGGCGTGCGCGGAGCGGCCCGACAGACCCATCCCGTCGACCAGCCACAGCGCGAATCCGCCGTGCCCCAGCGGATCGGCCGCCGCCACCACGATCAGCAGCGGCGCCAGGGTGACCAGGGCGAACGTGGCGAATCCCATGGAGCGGTGCAGCAGCTCCAGCTCCTTGCCGCGCCGGAGGAGCTCGGCGAGGCCGAGCCGCTGCAATCCGCCGTGGGCCCGGCTCCCCGGCCGGTTCACGGGTGTCTCCGTGCCCGGGGGCGGGCTCGCGGGCCGGCCGCCCCGCTCGCTTCGCCGACGCACGCCTTGTCGCTCACACCGTCCGGCTAACCAGGAATGCGCAGGTGAATCCTGCGTCGCCCGGCCGGAACCGGTTCAGCGGGCGCTCACCGGTGTCGCCACGCTGTTCCGGGGTAGGGGGGCCGCCTCGGCGCCCCCTCAGCGGACCGTCGGTGTGGGTGCGGGTGAGGCGGTGTTCACGTTCAGGTCCGGGCGGGGCTTGAGTACGAGGATGGGGGAGCCCGGCTGCGGGGCCGGCGGGGTCATCTGGTCCTTGGGGAGCTTGGGCGGGGTGGTCTGCTGGAAGTTGACCTGGTCGAAGTTGACCAGCCCGGTCTTCTCCAGAACCGTGATGTGGTCGAGGACGGTGGAGTTGGCCTGTACGGCCAGCTGACGCACCAGGGAGTTCTTGGTGTTGGCGCGGATCTTGGCGATGACCGGGAAGATCTGGCCGTGCGTCACACGCATGATGTTGACCGCGGTGGAGTCGAACTCCTTGCCGTTGGCCGCGGACGCCGTCGCCACGAACTGCTGCTGCTGCGGGGACGCCTGGTTCGGCAGGGTGATCCCCAGCTCGGGGGCGATCTTGCGGCATGCGGCGTCGAGCCCGGCGTGCCCGACGATCAGGTGCCGGCCCGCCTCCTTCATCTCCGGAGTCGTGCCCTTCTGCAGTGCTATCTCACCGAGGGGGTACTCCCACAGGCCGGCCGCACGCACCTTCACCACGAAGTCGCGGTCCGCCTCGGTGAGCGGCCCCCACTGGGTGTTGGCGATGATGCGGTCCTGCGAGCTGGACGTCGTCTGGACCCCGAGCATGGCGGGGTACGCGAGGGCGGTGAGGGTCAGCCCCAGCGCGCCGAACACGAAAACGGACCCTGCCACGTTACGGGAGATGGGCATGACGCCTCCGACCTTGAGCGACTCGTACGCCCAGGGATACGGATGTGCCGCACGGATCCATCATCGAGCAGAGAAGATTTTGCGCTCTGTTCTGTGCGGTGTGTCACATGAGCTGAGAGATCCAGTGGGCGGTCAGGGTTCCCGCAGCCGCGCCGGCGGAGAGCTCAGAGGCGCTGGGCGGGCCAGTCGAGCAGGCGGGCACCGATGACCGCGGTCTGGAGCGTGTAACGGTGCGCCGGGTCGGCCGGGTTGGCCCCGGTGAGCCGGTGGATGCGTTCCAGCCGGTAGGTCAGAGCACGCACGCTCAGGGACAGCCTGCGGGCGGCCTCGGCGGCCACGCAGCCGCAGTCGAAGTAGGCGGCGAGGGTGTCGAGAAGCGGCCCGGCGCCACCACGGGCGCCGGTGAGCGGGCCGAGGGCGCTGAGGACGAGATCGGCCATGGCCTGGCGGTCACGGGTGAGGACGGGGTAGACGAGCAGGTCGGCGGCGTGCAGGACGGGATCGTCGAGCTCCAGGCGATCGGCCAGGTCGAGGGCGTTGAGGGCCTCCTCGTAGGACTGGACGACACCGCCGGCGCCGGGCTGGGCGCGGCCGATGGCGATGCGTCCGCCCTCCGTGGCCGCGTACGCCTGCTTGGCGAAGTAGGCGAGCACATCGTCCTGGTCGCCCGGGGCGATGCACAGCATCCGGCCGTCCTTGGTGGTCAGCAGGATGCTGCGGTCCCCGAAGCGGGCGATGAGGGACTGTTCCACCTGGCGCGACGCCGGGGCGCCCTCGTCGTACGCGAGCGGGCCCTGGGCCACGGCGACGGCGTGCGTGTGGGACAGCCGCAGGCCGAAGCGCTCGGCTCGCTCGGCGAGGCGGCCCAGATCGCTGCGGCCGTACAGAAGATCGTCGATGAACTCCCGCCGTGCCGCCTCCTCCTGGCGGACGGCGACGCGCTGGGCGCGTTCGTAGCCCTCGGCGAAGGCGTCGATGACCTGCTGCACGGCGGCGAGGGTGCTGTCGGAGGAGCCGGGCGTGTCGGGCCAGGCGACGCGGGTGGCGGTGAGGTGCGCGGTGATGAGGACCCGCAGCGTGTGGCCCGCGTGGGCGGCGTGTTCGCCGAGGGCGCGCCGTGACTCGATCTCGTCGCGGGTGAGACGCCGGCCGGTGGCCGAGACGTCCGCCAGGAGCTGGGCATAGCCGTCCAGATACTGCCCAGGTATGTCCCGCTCCGTCACTTCGCCCCCGGTTTCCTGATGCCCCGGTGTCGTTTTCTTGACGGTCACCGGCATGCAGACCCTAGTGAACACTGCCGGAAACCGGCAATGCGAGGGCGAGTTCCGGGCATGCAGGATGGCCCGAGGGGAGCACGGCGGATGGTTTCGGTGCCGGACACCGGCAGGGTGTCCGG